>CBIHRE010000001.1:0-38063 GCA_966212385.1 uncultured Akkermansia sp.
GGTCCCGAATGAGCCGTAGGTCCCCCGGACGCCAGAAACCGTCAGATTGCGAACCACCGAACGCGGAGGCGGCAGACCGCGCAGATCCGTGTATTGTTTCCATGGCTGCACCGAGAGCAGCGCGCCGCGCGAGGCCTCAAGCGTGATATCGCGGAAATGAACGTCCTCATAGTGCTGCGGTGTGTCGGAGCGGAGCTTCAAGTTGACGACGGCCATGGCGCCAAGCACGCGGCAGTTTTCCACCACGACGCCCCGCACCACGGTGGCCTCGCTGCCGAGCGTGACGGCGGCGTGCCCGCGCTTGAACACACAATCGGCGACGCGCACCCGCTCCACGGGCGGACTGTCTTTGTCCTCCGCGGCGAGGGGACCTTTCGAGCCCTTCATCGCCACGCAGTCGTCGGTCACGGAAAAATAGCAGCCGCGGATGGCGACGTCCTGCGAACTATCGACATCGATTCCGTCGGTGCTCGGAGCCTGCTTGTAATCGTCCGGCACGAGGAAGCGGGCGTTCTGCACAAGCACCTCGCGGCAACGATAGAGGTGAAGATTCCAAAACTGGGAGTCCTCGAACGTCACCCCGTCGATCACGACGCCGCTCGAGTTCTCGATCAGCGCCAGGCGGGCGCGGGCGACGCCAAGATTAGGGAAATTGCCCGGATCGGGCGCGCCGCGGCGCCGTTTCCAAAACTCGTCCCAAATCGGCCGCCCCGCGCCGTCGAGCGTGCCTTCGCCATCGATGCGCAATCCATCGCAGCCGTCGGCGTTGATCAAGGCGGGGGTGAAGCTTTCCTCGAAGTGCCCCTCGATGCGCGTGCGTTTAGGCGGGAAATTCGCCATGTCGGTGGAGCAACGCAGCACCGCGCCTTTCTCGAGGTGCAGATTGACACGGGGCTTGAAGAAAAGCGCGCCGCTGACGAAGACGCCGGGCGGCACGACCACCGTGCCGCCTCCTTGGGCCGCGAGACGATCGATGGCGGACTGGATCGCCTGAGTGGCGAGTGTCACGGCGTCTCCGACGGCGCCCGACTCCACGATGGAAAGCCGGCGAACGGAAACGGTCGAAATGTTGGCGGTTCTCGAAACGGCCGCGGAGGGAGTCGCGCAAGCGGCCAAGAGGGCGCCGATGGTCACGCCGGAACCAAGGGCAAGGCTGCGAAGGGAGGGAGACATGGGCAACGGGGTCGTGCCTGGGTGAGGCCTGGCCCTGCGCAAATCAACGGGCCACGCGTTCAGACCGTGTGATTTCATAAACTGGCGCCTTGTCATCGGCGGTTCTCACGTTCGAAAGCACGAGATCCTCGGCCCGGTCGATCTTAACGAGCGCCCCGGTAGCCAGCTTGATGTTCTCGAAGCACACGTTCGAGGTGCGATGCCCCTCGGCGGGGAAGCCGTTGACGATGATCGCGGGCTTTTTCGGATCGGCCTTGGTGAGGTCGATGTCGGAGAAACGGAAGTTGCGGAAGAAGGGCTGCACCGCGGCCGCGGCGCCGTCGTTGTTGTAGGGCAGCTCGGTATAGATGGTGATTTGTCGCAGGTCGCAGTTGCGCACGGTGACGTTCTCGACGAAGCCGCCGCGCTCCTTGGTTCCCTTGATCTGCATGCCGTGCAAAAGCGGCCCGGCGACGCAGTCCTCCACGAGAACGTCGCGCACGCCGCCCGACATCTCGCTGCCGATCGAAATGCCGTGTCCGCGGATGAAATCACAGTCGAAGACGCGCACGCCGACGGTCGGGCGGTTGACCGCGTTGCCCTCGGGATTTTTGCCGGACTTGATCGCGATGCAGTCGTCGCCGGTGTCGAAGCTGCAATTGAAGATGTAGGAGTTGTTCGACGAGTCGGGGTCGATGCCGTCGCCGTTGTGCACGTCGCTGCGGATGTCGAGGCCGTGGAGACTGACGTTTTCGGAGTAGATATAGTGGATCGTCCAGCACTGCGGTTCCTCGATCACGAGTCCCGATATCTCCACGTTTTCGGCGTTCATCAGGAGAATAAGCCGGCCGCGGGCGCGCAGGCCGTCCACGCGTTTGGGGTATTTCTTCATGATGGCGTCCGAGAGCTTGCCGCCTCCGCCCGAGATCGTGCCCTCGCCCCGGATGGATAGGTTGCGGATGTTGGCGGGACCGGCTCGGTCGAGTTTGCCGGCGTTGAGAAGGCTGGCGTGCGTCTCCATTTCCCAGCCTTCGAAGCGGTTTCGGTTGAAGGGCAGGTAATCCACGGGATCGGCGCTGCCCTTGAGCATGCCGCCTTTGGCGATTTCGAGGGTCATGTCGCTTTTCAGGTAGAGCGCACCGGACAAGAAGACCCCTTGCGGAACGCGAACCACGCCACCTCTCGGGCAGGCGTCGATCGCGGCTTGCAGGGCTCGCGTGTTGAGTGTCTTGCCATCGCCGACGGCGCCATGGTCGAGCACCGAGACAACGGGTTCTTTCGGGAGCGTGCGCAAAGCGAGGGCCTTGCTCGCGAGCGCGACGTGGCCCGCGCCGCCCGTTCGCACGGTGAACGTATAGTCATGCTCCGGCTCGAGCCCGTTCGCCGTGAAATAGGTCTTGGTCGTGGTGGCGAGCACCACACCGTCGCGCAGCACCTGATAGCTTAGGCCGGAACGGCCGCCGGGTTTGTCCCACACGAGCGTGACCTCGTCCGAGCGCAGCGTTTGGGGCGCTGCGATAAGGCGAAAGGCGGCGGAGCCCGGGGCGTCCGAGGACGGTGCGCTCGCGCAGCCTCCGAACCAGAAGGCGCAGAGGCCAAACGCAAAGGTGAGCCGGAGAGGCGTGGCGTGGGATTTCATGAGAAAGGGAAAGCCGGACGGCGGGGTCGAGGATCGGGGATCGCCGTGAAAGCGGCGGCCGCTCCGCGCGTTCGGGAGGGGCACCAACGGGAACGGCTAACATAGCCCCGACGCTCCTTTTTGGCCATTGCGGGAGCGCGCACAGAATTGACATAAACGCGCATCATGCGCGCCTCGACCAATCTCGCCTACATCGGCCACGGGACGCGGACCTACGGCCTTAAACCGATTCTCGGACGACCGCGCGGCTTTTGGGAATTGCAATGGGTGCTGCGAGGCAGGGCGCATCCCGACAACCTTGATCGGTCCAACACGAAAAGCGCGGAAGCCCGCCTCTACATTTCGCACCCGGACTCCCCGCATGGCTGGACCGACGAGGGAGCCAATCGTTCGGAGGTGTTCGTGCTTCACTTTCGCTCCGTTCCGGAGGAGTTGGCCACCGCGGTGAATCAGGCAAAAACGCACATCATCGCGCTCGACGAATCGGAGCTTCGTCAGCACCGCGTCCGTCTGGACGAGATCCGTCGGGCAAACGCGGAGGAAGATCCCCGCCTCGCGCTGAAGCTTGAGCAAATACTGGTCGAGGTGGCGCTGCTGGTGATGAACCGCGAGACACCGGGCCAAGCGCCGGGCCGGGCCGCGGACCGTGTCGAGCAGGCCCTGCACTGGTTCGAGGAGAATATCGGCGAAAGCCCGTCGGCGACCGACGTGGCGCGGGCGGTGGGCGTGTCGCCGGCGCACCTGCGCCGGCTTTTCTCCGCGGCAGGCCGGGATTCGCCCAAAACCGAATGCACGCGGCTACGGATCGCGGTGGCGCGACGCTGCCTGCGGGAAGGATGGAAACTCGAGCGGATCGCGAGCTACCTCGGCTACAGCGAGGCGAGCGCGCTTTCGCGGACTTTTTCCACGACGGCGGGCGTGTCGCCTCGCGAGTGGTTGAAGCGCGAACGGGGTGCTCGCGAGGGGCTCAGATAAGGTCGGGCGGCACGGTGGCGATCGCCTCCTCGAGCGTGGTGAGGCCCTCCTTGACCTTGAGCATGCTGTCCTGGTGGAGGGTTTTCATGCCGCCGCGCATCGCGATTTTCTTCAGCTCGGCAGACTCGTGGCCCTTGTTGATGCCCTCGATGAGCTCGCCGTTCGTGACCATGAGCTCGTGGATACCGACACGGCCCTTGTAGCCGGTGTTGTTGCACTTGGGGCAGCCCCTGGGGTTGGCCTTGAATATCTGACCGGACCAGCCGATCGCGTTTTCCAACAGCTGCTTTTCGCGTCCTTCGGGCTCGTGCGCGACTTTGCAGGTCTTGCAGACGCGGCGCATGAGGCGCTGGGCGCAGACGCAGAGCAGCGAGGAGCTGATCATGAAGGGTTCGATGCCCATGTCGGTGAGACGGGCGACCGTGCTCGGCGCGTCGTTGGTGTGGAGCGTCGAGATGAGCAAGTGACCGGTGAGCGCGGCCTCGACGGCGATGCCGGCGGTCTCCTTGTCGCGGATTTCGCCGACGAGGATGATGTCGGGGTCCTGACGGAGATAGGCGCGAAGCGCGCTCGCGAAGGTGAGACCGATCTGCCGGTGCATCTGCATCTGGTTGATGCCGGGCAGCGTGTATTCGATGGGGTCCTCGGCGGTGCGGATGACGATGTCCGGGGCGTTGATCTCGCCGAGCGCGGAATAAAGCGTCATCGACTTGCCGGAGCCCGTCGGGCCGCAGTGCAGGATCATGCCGTAGGGCTGGCGGATGCACTCGCGGTAACGGGTCAGGTTTTCTTCGGAGAAGCCGAGCGCGGTGAGCGGCAGCGTGGACTTCTGCTTGTCGAGGATACGCATGACGACGCCCTCGCCGTAGTTGAGCGGCGCGGTCGAGACGCGCAGGTCGACGTCGATGCCTTTTTTCGTGAAGTGTTTGAACACGATGCGGCCGTCCTGGGGGAGGCGGCGCTCGGCGATGTCGAGGTTGCACATGATCTTCAGGCGCGCGATGAGCGCCGGGCCGACCTTGTGCGGGAGACGAAGTTTTTCCTGGCAGACGCCGTCGATGCGGTAGCGCACGACGATCTCTTTTTCCCACGGCTCGATGTGGATGTCGGAGGTGCCGGAGTAATAGCCGTCCTCGATGATGCGGTTGGCGAGCTGGACGATCGGCGCGGAGTCCTCGGTGACGTCGACCTCGGCGCTCTCGCCCTCCTCGATGCCGTATTCGGCGCCGATCGCGCCGACGACGTCGTCGAAGCCGGCGGGACGGACCTGCTCCTTGGCGAACTTGTCCTGGATGTCCTTCTCGCGAGCGAGGAGACGCACCACGCGTTTGCCGGTGAGCTCGGAAACTTTTTGAGGGATCGCGAGGTCGAAGGGGTTGGCGACGGCGAGCAGAAGCGTCTCGCCGGCGTAGCCGACCGGCAGACAGAGGTTCTCCTGGCAAAACTCCTGGGGAACGCGCTCGTAGGTGGAGCCGGTGACGCGGAACCTTGCCGCGAAGAAAGGCGCGAGGTGGTAGGCGCGGGCCTTCGCCACGAAGAGCTGCGTCGGCGTGATCGAATGCTGGTCGCGCAGGAGCTTGTCCAACTCTTCGCCGGACATCTCATCCGGCCGCGAGGCGAGCGCGGCCGCTTGCTCGGCGGCGAGGCGTCCCTGCTTCTCGAGTTGCTGAACGATCTGGAGCTGAAGTTTGCCAAGCGGCATGGCCTGTGGGGAAAAGGGTTCGCTGCTCAGGGTTTGCTGGTCGCGAGGCGCTCCAAGGTGTCGGCGATCGCCTCGAGCGTCGTGCCATACCAGATCACCTGACCGCCGAGTTGCTTCTCCCAGAAGGTGCGCACGGCGGGGCTGAGATAATAGGCGGAGGCCACGAGCGTGAAGTCTTCGTCGCGGTCAAAGGGAACGCTCCAAGTCGCCCAGCAGGCGGCGTGATTCAGTTTCGCGCGCACCTCGTCGGCGCCGTCGTAGACGTGCAGATCGACCAGACCGATGCCGTGCTCGTCCACGCAATGTTGGAGCACGTCCTCCTCCTTCACAACCTTCAGATCGTAGGCCAGGACGCCGAGGAGCGTGCACTGGCGGGGCGTGCCGCCCGCGATCAACTCGAGGAGCTTCTCATTGGCGCTTTCGAGCTGGTCCACGGTGACGAGGTTCGCCTCGACCAGGCTGGCGCCGAGCAGGCGGTTGGCGCGCATCAACAGGGAACGAATCTCCGCCGGCGTCGGCGACAGGGCAAAGGAAGCGGTGGTTTCGGCCATGCGGGGGGAAGGTTTGATTTACCAGGAGACCTAAGCGAAGGCGGAGCGCGGACGACGACGGACGGCGGGCGGTGTTTGGACTCAGGCAACCGCGCGCGGGCGCGACATGACGCGGGGTTTGCCGCCGTGCTTGATGACGCGGGCGCGGATCGCCTGCTTCAGCTCCTCGAGTCCGTCGCCGGTGAGGCAGGAGATTTTCAGGATATCGACCTTATGCTTCTTTTTGAAAGCGGTGAGGTTTTTCTTCGATTCGGGAAGATCGACTTTGTTGGCGACGACGAGGCGCGGCTTCTTGAGCAGCTTCGGGTCGTAGGCTTTCAACTCGGCGAGCAGGGTCGCGTAGTCCTCGCGCGGATCGCGGTCGTCGGTGCCGGCCATGTCGATGAGGAACATGAGCAACGTGCAACGTTCGATGTGCCGCAGGAAACGATGGCCGAGGCCGCGATTCTCGCTCGCGCCGGCGATGAGGCCGGGGACGTCGGCGAGCAGCAGGCGATCGTAGCTCTCCGGAAACTCGATCACGCCGATCTGCGGGTGCAGCGTGGTGAAGGGATAAGGGGCGGTCTTGGGCCGGGCCTTGGTGATGGCGCGGGTGAGCGAGGATTTGCCGGCGTTGGGAAATCCGACCAGGCCGACGTCCGCGATCGACTTGAGCACGAGGCGGAAGGTGCCCGTTTCGCCGGGCAGCCCCGGCAACGCGGTGCGAGGCGCGCGGTTGACCGAGGACTTGAAATGAGGGTTGCCCCAGCCGCCGTTGCCGCCCGCGCAGAGCACGACCTGCTGGCCGTCCTCGGTGATCTCGGCGACGACCGCGCCGGTCTCCTCGTTGATGACCACGGTGCCGAGCGGCATCTTCAGGTAGGCGGACTTGCCGACGTGGCCGTGGCAGTCCTTGCCCTGGCCGTTCTCGCCTTTCTCGGCGTTCCAGTGCGGCTTGTATTTGTAGTCGATGAGATTGTTCGTGTCGTCGTCGCCGAGGAGGAGGACATCGCCGCCCTGGCCTCCGTCGCCGCCGTTGGGGCCGCCCCACGGCTCATACTTCTCGCGGCGGAAGGACACGCAGCCGCGCCCGCCGTCGCCGGCTTTCACTTTAATCACGCACTCGTCGATGAACATCCCGGCGGATGGTGCACAAAGCCTTCCGCTTGCCAAGGGGCGGAACAGAAGAAGGCCGCTCACCGGCGGACTTTCACGCGAATCGGTCAATTCGCCTCTCATTGGCGGAGCCGCCACGCGGCCCGCGGCCGGGCCGCGCCCCCGTTGACAGCGCTCCGGCCGGCGCCCAGCCTCCGCCGTTTCTCCCAGCCCACCTTCATGGAAGCCACGACCTACACGCTCGAGTTTGAAAAGCCTCTGCGCGACCTGAGCACGCAGCTTGAGCAACTTCGCAAGCAATCCCTCGAGAACAACTTGGACCTCGGCAAGGAGATCGCCGCGATCGAGAAGAAGATCGCCGCCACCCAGCGCGAAATCTATTCCGGTCTCACCCCGTGGCAGCGCGTGCAAATCGCCCGCCACCCGAAGCGCCCCTACGCGCTCGACTACGTCGCCCTCATGTGCACCGGCTTCCAAGAGCTGCACGGCGACCGCCAGTTCGGCGACGACCGCGCCCTCGTCGGCGGCACCGCCTTCTTCGACGGCCAGCCCGTCATGATCATCGCCCAGCAAAAGGGCCGCGACACCAAGGAAAAGATCGCCCGCAACTTCGGCATGCCCCAGCCCGAGGGCTATCGCAAGGCCCTGCGCCTGATGAAGCTCGCCGAAAAATTCGGCCTGCCCGTTCTCACCTTTATCGACACGCCGGGAGCCTATCCCGGTCTCGGCTCCGAAGAGCGCCACGTCTCCGAAGCCATCGCCGTCAACCTCCGCGAGATGGCCCTCCTCGGCGTTCCGACGATCTCCGTCGTCGTCGGCGAAGGCGGCTCGGGCGGCGCGCTCGGCATCGGCGTCACCGATCGCGTGCTGATTTTCGACAACAGCTACTACTCCGTCATCTCGCCCGAAGGTTGCGCCGCCATCCTGTGGAAAGATCCCGCCGCCGCGCCCAAGGCCGCCGAAGCGCTCAAACTCAACGCCGACGTGCTCGAAAAGCTCGGCGTCGTCGACGAGGTGATCCCCGAGCCTTTCGGCGGCGCGCACAACGACCCCGCGCAGGCCGCCGCCACCCTGAAATACTCGATTCAAAAGCATCTCAACGACCTCCGCGCCCTGAGCGCGACCAAGCTGCTCGACGCCCGCTACGAGCGCTACCGCCACCTCGGCGTCTACCAGGAGGCCGGAGTCGCCCATAATTGATTCGCCGCCAAACGCCGCCCGCTCCGGGCGGCGTTTTTGTTTTTCGCTTCGGCGCGACATCCGCACGCGCCCGCCGCGTCCCTTCTCCACTTTTTCCATCCGCCTTCATCGCACCAACCGCATGAGCGAGAATCTCCCGCCGGGCGCCGAGACCGGACGCGCCACCTCCAACCGCCTGCGTTCGCTCGCCAAGGGCGAGCGTCCCCAAGAACGGGCGCTGGCCCACGGAGTCGGCACCTTGGCCGACGCCGAGCTGCTCGCCTTGCTCCTGCGCAGCGGCACCCGCGGCCACGACGTCATGAGCCTTGCCTCGCGCCTCCTCGCCGAGGCCGGGTCGCTCCACGCCCTCACCCGCTGGCGCGAGGCGGATTTCCGCCGCCTGAAAGGCATCGGCCGCGTCAAGTCCCTCCAACTCTGCACCGTGATGGAAGTCGCCCGCCGCGTCCTCGGCGCCGAGCGGCAACTCCCGCCCGAGCTCAACAATCCCGACGATATCTACGCCTATCTCCGTCCGCGCGCCCTCGGACTCGAGGTCGAGAAATGCTGGGTCGTCTCGCTCAACACCCGCAATCGCGTGCTGCGCTGCACCGAGCTCACCTCGGGCACGAGCCGCCAGACGCTCGTGCGCCCGGCGGAGGTTCTGCGCGAAGCGGTGCGCGAGGGAGCCAGCGCCCTGGTCCTCGCTCACAACCACCCCAGCGGAGACCCGCAGCCCAGCTCCGCCGACGTCGCGGTCACACGCCAGCTGCGTGGCGCCTCGGAACTCATCGACCTTCGCCTCCTCGACCACCTGATCTTGGGCGACCCGGCCGTCGATCCGCTCGGCGTCGGCTATTATAGTTTCCGACGCGGCGGCTTGTTGTGAAACCAGCGCCCCCGCCGCCAAAGGCCTGCGAAAAATCCCGCGAAAAACTCCTTGAACTCCCCGCGCCCGGTCGCGAAGTTCCGCGTCCCCGTTTTTGGTGCGATATCCAAGTGGCCAAAGGACGTTGACTGTAAATCAATTCTGCCTCGCAGTTCGCTGGTTCGACTCCAGCTCGCACCACCACTTAAAACCCCGGCCGCCACGCCGGGGTTTTTCTTTTGCCCCGGGAGCAGCCGCGAAGCTTCCCCGTCCGTGACACGGAGGGCTGGCTGCCTTGGATTTGGGTGGATGGGCGGGTCCCCCGCCCATGGCTCGATCTTCGAGCGACGATCACCGCCCGGGAGGTGCCCGCCACCCGTTATCGGAACACGCCGCCTCCGCCGAAGCTCGGGCACAGGCGCAAAAAAGCCCCGGCTTTTGCGACCGGGGCTGAGAAAAACAATCGGATGGCGAGCGACTCAGCTGGCGGGCGGAGTCTCCGACTCGGAAGCCGGCGCTTCGGCCGCAGGCTCGGGCGCCTGCTCGGTCGCGGCCGGAGCGGCGGCGGCGGGCTTCGGCGCCTCGGGGAAGTTTTCCGGATCGACGTCCGAGGCCTCGATCTCGCGCTTGCGCGCCTCGACCATCGCGGGCGGGCAGAAGAGCGAACCGTCCACGAACTCGGTGACGTAGCCTTCCTTCACCAAGTAGCGCAGATCGCCCTTCAGACGGGTGAGCTTTTCCTGCTCCTCGGCGGGAATCGGCTCCGGAGCCTGGCCTTCGACGGGCGCGGGACGCGGGGAGAGGTTGAGCAGACGCTGGGCAAGTTCGCTCTCTTTCACCATCGGGTTGGCCTCGATGAAGGCGATGAGCGCGCTGAGCGACTCCGAGAACACCTGGCCCGGCACGCGGAAGCGGCGCTTCACGGCGCACACGTAGCTGATGCCCTTCGAGCCCTTCTTGAAGATCGTGAAGTGCTCGCGGCGCAGGCGGCCGCGCAGGGCGTTGGCCGTATCCAGAGGGAAACGACGCTGGGAGGCGAGGGCGCCCTCGACCGCGCGGCGGATTTCGCTCGTGGCGGGGATGTTTTCGAGGATGCGGCCCGGGAAACGGAGCTGCTCCACGATGCGCACGACGCGCTCGCGCGCGGTGGTGAGCAGGTGATGACGGGCTTCCTCGATCGTGTCGAAGGAGGGACCGGCGGGCGCGGCCTCGACAGGCGCCTGCTCGGCGGCGGGCGCCGAAGCGGCTTCGCCCCCCTCGGTCGGTGCGGCTACTGGCGCGGCCTCGGCTGCTACGGCTGCCTTGGCGGCCGATCCCTTGGCGGGAGCAGGCTTCCAAGTGTAGCGGGTGGCCTTCTTCATCTTCTCGAGCCACTGGGCGACGACCTCGGGATCGCGCACGGTCTCGATCTTCGACTTATAGGCCTCCAGCGGCATGCGGATATTCGCCGCGTGGTGCTGGGCCACGATCTGATTGTAACGATGGTAATTCGGCGGCGCGAGGAGCGTGCCGGTGATCGTGCAACGGTTGACGACTTGGAAATTCCCCTTCGGGGCCTCGACCTCGACTTCGGCGGTGTCAAAAAACAAGCCGAGGTGCTTCTCCAACACGTGCGAGATGGCCGCGTCCTCGGTTTCGAAGGGCAGGCCGTCCGGCACCGAGATATAGAAAGGCGCGGGCTTCACCGACGGGGTGGCGGATGCCTCCGCGACGCCGTCCGCCGAAGGAGCCGCCGGCTTGGAGCCAGGGGTGATGCGCTGGACCACCGCGACGAAGCGGTCGTTTTTCTCGACCACCGACTTCGCGATGTAGAACAGCTCGAAAGTGCGGCAAGACTTGCGGATCGCGTCGGCGAGGACCTTGAAGCTGGCGTCCTCGGGATAGAAGGTGACGCTGAAGAAGGGGCTGACGTAGGGGCCGGCCGGCTCGCGCGGCGGGCCGCGGAACTCGCGGCGTTCGCCGCCTTGGAAGCCGCCCTCGCGACGCGGGCCGCGCGGGTCGTCGCGACGGCCGCCTTCGAAACGGGGACGTTCGCCACGCGGGCCTCCGCGGTCGTCGCGGCGCTCGGGACCGCGCTCGCGCGGCGGCTCGGAGCGGGGCGCGCCGCCACCGGTGTCGGCCTCGCCGCCCGGGGAGGGCGCGGCCGCGGGACGACGAAAGTCGCGGCGATCGCGGCGGGCGGGCGCGTCCCCGTCGCGACGCGGACGATCATCTCGCCGCTCGGGACGGGCGCCGCCACCGGCTCCGGGCGAGGATTTGTCCTGGGTCCAGGAGGTGCCGAAGCTGAACCCCTGCAATTGGGAGAGGTCTAGCTTGTTGAGCCCATGATCGGGCGTTTGCGGGGAGGGCGTCTCGTCCATGCGGTGAAAGCGGGCGTCGCGAATGACGGCGGGCGTTGGGAGGGCTGGAAGGCGGGATGAGCCTGCGCGGGAGGCACAGGTCGTGCCAGCTTCATGGCGACTTTCCCGCAGGCAAGCCGTTTCCCGGGGGTAGGCGCGTGACGTTTGTCCGCCGAGATTCGCGCCATCCGGCGGCCGGACGAGGACAAGGAGCATAAAATTCTTCCCATGTCCTCCGGGCGTCCCAGCATGCCGCCTTCCCTCCGCTCCTGTGCAACCCGCCCCAGACCTATCCTCCAGTGCATCGTCCGCCAAAGGGCCTCTCGCATCCGAAAAAGGTCGGCTGGCAGACATCCGGTATTGGATCGTCGCGATCGCGATTTGCGCAGTAGCGGGCGCGCTTACCGCAAAGCCGGCCATTTACCTCACAGAACGCATCTTGCCCATCCTCATCGATGAAGGTGGCAAGGCTGCGTTTTGGCTCGTGGATCTCCCGCGGCAATTGATGTCCGACGGATTTTTTCGCGCGGCGCTTTTCCTCGCGACCGTATACTTCGTCTTGGGCGCGGTCGCGGGCCTCGCGTGGTCGGGCTTGGGCGCCTTTCTGGTGAAGAGGTCGGGGCGTTACCGCCGCCATTTGCATCATCTGGCCCGCGCGAAATTACCCCTCACCGGCGGGATCTTTTCCGCACTGCTGTTCGCCGCCGCGACCGGCGCAGGCCTGCCGATGGCCATGAAATTTCTTCTGCCGATTTTCTTTCACAACCAGGAGAAAATAAATCCCAAGGTGGTCGCTCTCTCGCAGGAGATTTTTGGCGCCGGCTACATGGAGAGCCTTCTGCGCCTGGCGTGCTTCGGTCTTCCGCTGGTCTTTGTCGTGCGCGGCATAGCGGCGGTCGCGAACAAATATCTGATAAATCTGGCCGGCTTCACCGTGCTCGAAAGCATCCGCTCGGAAGCCTTCGACCGTCTGCTGCGCCTTCCGCTCGCGTTCTATCACCGAAACAAGGCGGGCGACCTCCAAACCCGCTTGATGGGTGACACGGAAAAAATGCGAACCGTGGTGGTGAGCGTAGGCGGCGAGATCCTGACCCAGCCGCTCACGCTGATGTTTTCACTCAGCGCCTTGGCCTACCTCTGCATCACGGAAAAAAGCGCGCTGTTCGCCCTTATCGCGATGTTGAGCGTGCCCTTTTGCATTATCCCGATCCGAATCGCCTCCAAACAACTCGTCCGGCGGTCCCGGCAACTGGCGGAAAAAGGCGGCGAGCTCGGCTCGGCCACGGTCGAAACGCTGCATTCGCCTCTGGAGATCCAGGCCTACAACCTGCAATCACGCCAGCAGAGCCGGTTCGCGGCCACCATCCGGGAGATCTTCAAGCTCAGCATGAAGACGGTGAAATACCAGGCCTTCGTCACCCCCTCGATCGAGGTGGTTTCCGTGTGCGGCTTCGTGGCGGCCCTCTACTTCGGCACGCGCAAGGGCATGACCTACGAGACCTTCAGCGCCCTCGCCCTCGCGCTATACATGTCCTACGAGCCGGTGAAAAAACTCAGCGGCATCCACGCCACCATCAAGACGGGCGAGGCCTCGCTGGATCGTCTCGAATACATCCTCGACGCCGAAGATTCGGTGCCCTCCCCCGCCAAGCCCCGGCCCATCCCCGAAGGCGCGCTCGATCTGCGCTTCGAGAACGTCCGCTTCGCCTACGCCACGCGCCCCGGCGAGTTGGACAGCCCGGGCAGGCAAGCCGCCCTTCAAGAGCTCAACCTCCACGCGGCTCCCGGCGAAACGATCGCCCTCGTCGGCGCCAGCGGCGCCGGCAAATCCACCTTCGTGACGCTCATCCCGCGCTTCTACGATCCCAGCGCGGGCCGGGTCACCCTGGGCGGAATCGACCTGCGCGAATTCGACAAAGCCGCCCTGCGCGACCGCGTGGCGGTCGTTCCGCAGCAACCGCTTCTCTTCAACGCCAGCTTCGCGGACAACATCCGCATGGGCCGTCTGACCGCCACGGACGCCGAGGTGGAACAGGCCGCGCGCCGCGCCCACGTGCACGACTTCATCGTCGCCCAGCCGCAAGGCTACGCGACGATGGTGGGCGAGCGCGGCAACACCCTCTCCGGAGGCCAGCGCCAACGCATCGCCATCGCCCGCGCCTTTCTCAAGGACGCGCCCATCCTCATCCTCGACGAAGCCACTTCGGCGCTCGATTCCGAAAGCGAGGCCGCGATCCAGGAAGCCCTCCGCGAACTCGTGAAAGGCCGCCTCACGTTCATGATCGCGCATCGCTTCAGCTCCATCCGCCACGCGACGCGCATCCTCGTCTTCGACAAAGGCCGCGTTGTCGCCGACGGCCCTCACGACAGCCTCTACGTTTCCAGCCCCGTCTACCGCGAGCTCTACGACCGGCAAATGCTCGGCGGAGACAAAAGCTGAGTCGCCGCTTCCGCCACGCATGCCCGCAGCCCCTCGTGTCGCCATCCTTGAAAAACAAGGTGGCGTGCTGTCCTGGCATCACGATCTGGAGGCGGGTTTCCGCGCGCGAGGCGCGGACGTGTTTTCCATCCAGCTCCGCCCTCAGGCGTGGAACGAATACCGGGCCAAGTGGCGCACGCGCCTGCCCGCGCTTGAGAATCCCGCCGTGCTCGCGCGCGTCGCCGCCCAACTGCGCGACGCCCGCCCAGACCTCGTCGTCATCCTCAAGCAGCCCGGACTCCCCGCCCCCGCCCTCGACGCCTGGCGCTCCACGGCGCCACGAGCGCCCTTTGTCGCGTGGATTTGCGACCACCTGCCCGCTTGGCCGGCGGCACTCGTTCCCGGGCTCGACGGCGTCTATCATTTCGATTCGGCCACGCGACCGATGCTCGAAAGCGCGCACGCGGGTCTGAAAACCCGCCTTATTCACCTTCCGCTCGCGGCCGATCCTTCCCGTTACCCCGCGCACGAAGTTCCCTTTGATCGGCGCCACCCCGCCCTCGTTTTCGCGGGCAAGAATTCAGCCGTGCGCAAACGCCAGCTCGAGGGCTATCGCGCTCTTGGCGGCCGCGTCGAAGCCTACGGTCCGCTCGCCGACGCAGGCTGGCGTTTCTGGCGCCGACGCCACCTCGACGCCCCTCGCCTCGCATGGCTATATTCCAGCCACTTCGCCGTGCTCAACCTGCTCCAGTCGCCCAACACCCTTCACGGCCTCAATCTCCGCGCCTTTGAGGCCGCGGCCGCCGGAGGCCTCGGCACCTACCCGCTCGTGCCCGATCTCGCCGATGCCTTTATCCCCGGCGAAGAGATTCTCGCCTACCGAGATCTCGCCGACTTGAAGTCGCAAATCGACGCCCTCCACCGCGATCCCGTGCGGGCCGCCGCCATCGCCGCCGCCGGTCGCGCCCGGGTGCTGCGCGAACACACCTTCGCCCATCGCGCCGCCCGCCTCGTCGCCGACTGGCTCGGCTAAGTCCCTCGCACCGCTTCCCATGCAGTCCTCCGAACGCATTCGAGTGAAGTTTATCACCCGGATAAAGCTGCCCGATCGAAACCTCGGGCACGATTTTCTCCGGCGTTTCCCCGGTGGCGTTCCCTCGTTCGGGCGCTGCGACTTCATCTTCGACCGCGCCGCCCGCTCCTACGACTGGCTCGTCGTCTACGACGGCCTCGGCAAAGGGCTGCCGCCCGAGCCCCTCGCCTGCCCGCCGAAAAACACCCTCCTTCTCACCGGCGAGCCCTCCTCGATCACCGTCTACGGCAGGGCCTTCCCCAAACAATTCGGACACGTGCTCACGAGCCAGGAACCGTGGGCCCTTGCGCATCCCGGCGTCATCCGCCGCCAGGCCGGTCTTTTCTGGTATTATGGCGGCACCGACAAACGCGGCAGCTTCGACGCTCTCGCCTCCGCCCTTCCGCCCGAGAAAACCAAGCTCATCTCCACCGTGTGCTCCACCAAGGCGATGAAGCACACCTTGCACTCGCTCCGGCTCGAGTTCACCCGCCGGATCAAAACCGAGATACCCGAGCTCGACGTCTTCGGCTACGGAATGGGCAAGCTCGACGACAAAGCCGACGCGCTCGACGCCTACAAATACCACATAGCGATCGAGAACCACTCCTGCGACCACCACTGGACCGAAAAGCTCGCCGACGCCTACCTCGGCTTTTGCCTCCCGCTCTATTTCGGCTGCACCAATCTCGACGCCTACTTCCCCCGCGAGAGCTACATCTGGATCGACATCCGCGACCACGCCCGCGCCCGCGCCGAGATCAAGCGCGTCCTCCGCTCCGACGAATACGAACGCCGCCTCCCCGCCATCCTCGAGGCCCGCCGCCGCGTTTTGCACGACTACGCAACCTTCCCGCAACTCGCCCGTCTCATCGAGGAACGCCACGATCCCGCTCTCCAAAACACTCAACCCGGACTGATTCTCCGCGGGCGCCGCGCCCTGCGAATCCGCCATCCCTTCAGCACGCTCCTTGACCTTATCGAAAAAGGAATGCGTAAAGCCTCCCCCCGCCGTATCGGCTCATGACTTTCAGCGTTCTGATCAATAACTACAACTACAGCCGATTCCTCCCCGAAACGATTGCCGGAATCGCCGCCCAGACACGATGTCCGGACGAGGTCATAGTCGTCGACGACGGCTCCACCGACGACTCGCTGGCCGTCCTCGCCGAGCTGCAACGGCGCTACTCCTGGCTTCGCGTCCACACCCAGCCCAACGGCGGCCAGCTCGTCGCCATGCGGACCGGCATCCGGCTCGCGAAAAGCGACTGGTGCTTCTTCCTCGACGCCGACGACATCTGGGAGCCCAACCACCTCGCCGAAGCCGAAAAATCTATTTCCGCCAATCCCGACACCGCCGCCTACTACTCCGGACATCAGGAGACCGAAGGCCCGCCGCTCTACCGGAGCAAATGGCCGGCAGGCCCCGTCGGACCGCTCTCGCGCCTCGTCGCCGCCACCGGCGTGCGGATCGGCACGATCACCTCCGCCATCGGGCTTCGGCGCGAGACCGCCCTCGTCGCCGTCGACCTCCCCCCCGCCTTCGATCTCGACTGGCGCGTGCGCGCCGACGATGTGCTCCTCTACGGCGCGACCTTCTCCGGCGCCGTCTTCTTCTACAACCCCGCGCCTACGGTCCGCTACCGCATCCACGGCGCCAACGCCTTCGCGAACAAAAACACCCCCGAGCGCGAGCGCCTCTACCTCGAGCACAAAGGCCGCCTCTTCGCCGCCTATAGAAAGCGCTTCGATCTCGACGATATCGACAACCCCGCCCGCCTCCGCGACGAGCTGACCAAGGTGGCTCGCAACCGCCTCAGCCCCGAGGCGCGGCGCCGCTACCGGCGCGCCATCCGCCGGCTCGACGCGCCCTATTTCTCGCGGCTCTTCGCCTTCCTCACCACCTATTTCCCCGCGCCGGCGCCCCGTTCCCGATGAAATTCAGCGTATTGATTAATAACTACAACTACGCCCGATTTCTCCCCGAGACGATCGCCTCGGTGGCCGCGCAGTCGCTCCCCGCGCACGAGATCATCGTGGTCGACGACGGCTCCCGCGACGACTCCCTGCGCGTTCTCGAGACGCTTCGCGCCTCGACGCCAAACCTCCGCGTCCACGCCCAGGCCAACGGAGGCCAGCTCTCGGCTCTCCGCTCGGGCGTGGAGCTCGCGACCGGCGACTGGTGCGCCTTTCTCGACGCCGACGACCTCTGGCGCCCCGACCACCTCGCCGAGGCCGCCCGCGTCCTCGCCGCCAATCCCGAGGCGGGGGTCTATTCCGCCGAGCACAAGGAGACCGAGGGCGCCCCGATCGGCCACCCGCCCTGGCCCGAAGGCCTTCTCGGCCCCTGCGCCGGCATGGTCGCCGCCAGTTGCGTGCGCCCGGGCAGCCTCACCTCGGCCATGATCGTCCGCCGCGACTTCGCGCGCATGGCCTTCTCGCTGGATCGAAGCTTCGACGCCGACTGGATCACCCGCGCCGACGACTGCCTGGTCTACGGCCCCGCCGTCGCCGGCGCCGTGTTTTATCACGGCAAAAAAGTCACGGTCGACTATCGCATCCACGGCTCCAACGCCTACGCCGTCCAAAATCTCTCCACCTATCAGACCTACCTCTACGAGCTTCGCCGCTGGCGGCTCGTCAAAGGCTACGCCGCCCGCTTCGGCGTCGCGGACGACCTGCTTTTCGACCTCATCCTCCGCGAGCTGGAGGAGTTTCCGGCCAACCGCTCGAACAAACACGTGTTCAAGCACTTCGTCCGGGCCCTGCGCCGCGCCCCCGCTCCCTGGCTACGCCGCTGGCGGACGCGCAAGCGCCTAAGTGCCCTCGCCCCCCGCTGAAAGCAGCCCGGCCAGCGCTTCGTTCAAACGAGCCACCGAGTGCCGCTCGCGATACTCGGCCCAGCGCGGCTTGTTCTTTTCGCGCCAGCCCGGAAGGTCGTCGACGATGCGCCTGATCGCGCGCAAAGCCGCCTCCGCGTCGCCTTGGGGCACCACCTCGCCGAGGCGATATTCCCGCACGCGCGCCGCCATGAGATGGCCGTCGCTCACGATGATCGGCTTCTCGAAGACAGCCGCCTTGGTCAGCGTGTTGCTGCTATGCGGAAAATCGACGTAGGCCGCGAACAACACGTCGCAGGCCTGCACCAGCGAGTTGTAGGCACGCTCGTCCGGCACGCGCTCGCCGTGGTAAATCACCGCGGGCCCCTCGCTCACCGCGCGGACGAACAAGGCCCGCTGCTCGGCGTTGAACACCGGCCAGATCACTCCGCCCGCAAATAGAAACGCGAGATCCCGCGCATCCGGACGCAAGGCAAGTTCCGCCATCGTGAGGCAACCTTTGCTCGGTTGCAGATGCCCAAGCGAGGCGACCAAGGGTCGCTCGCCCGCGAAACCGCGATAACGACGCCCCAGCGGATGCCCCGAGCCATCCGTGTCGTCCGCAAAATCGGGCGCGAGCCAGACCGGCCTCCCCGTGTGGGAGCGGACGCGCTCGGCCGCCCCTTCGTCCAGCATCAGCAAACCGCGCATCCGTTCATTCGCGAAAAGCCGCGTGATCGGGAAATCCTTATGGGAGCCCATCGGCGGCCGCGTCGGGTCGTGGAACCAATGGGCTTGAAGATACATTCCGGTCCACGGCAGGCCCAGCCCGCGCACGACCGACAGCGCCGTCTGCACCTGGCTGTCGTAGATGCACGCGAGAAACACCTGCCGGCAAGGGCGTCCCAAGCTTCGCTCCAAGCCGCCCAACGCGCCGCGCACCGCGCGTCCGTGCCGGCGCGCCCGCAGCCAGTTGGCCAGGGCCTTTTTCTTGCTGCGAAAAACGACCTTCGGGATCGCGCCTACGGCGAGCAGCCCCGGCGGCGTGCGTTCGCGAAGTTCGCCCAGCACCGACGGATTGACGCACAAGACCGCCACCGGCCGCCCGAGGCGCAAAATCGCCTCCACGTAGATGCGCAGATGCGTGTCGTGGTGCCCGCCTTCGTTCCACTCGAGCACCGCGACCGCGCCGGCGGACAGCGCCGGCCCGCTCATGCTTTGATCTCCGGAGCCTCGGTGCCGAAGATCCGGCGGGAAAGATCACGGACCTCCGGATTGCCGCAGAGCTCGCGCATCAGGGGATGGTTCTCGTAGCCACGCCAGCGCTCGCTCACCTTCATGTCCTGGGCCTTGCCGGTTTTTCCACGGCCCTCGAAAGAGCTGCCGCCGCCAAAGTCCGCCACCAGGTTCAAGCCGGCGTCGGTGGGCGCGACGCCCAGCTTTGACGCAAGCTCGGCTCGGTAGGGCTGCTCGGCGAACCAACGGGAATACAGCACCGGAACGAGTTCGCCGTGCGCGCCCAGCAACTGCGTCGCCCCCGTCATCTCGCGGGCGTAATCGAGCCAGGTCGCCTGAAACTGCTCGGGCGGCACCGGCCGCGGCGGAGCGAGCGGCAGCAACTTCAACACGCTCGCCAACTGGTTCCACGGATCGCGCAGCAGAAGCAGGATCACCGACCGCCGGGAAGGAAACATTCCATGCTTCGCCAGCCAAGGCGCGTAGTCCTCCGCCTTCCATCGCGGATAAACCTCCGCGAACTCCCGCGGAGTGATGTTTTCCAAAACGAAAAGGTTGGCGCCGACCGGCGGGATGCCGTCCGAGCCGTCGAACGGAAACGCGGGTTTGCGCAAGGCGCCGCCCGCTTGGCGATGCCGCCGGTATTTCCGCATCACGCTCGCCGCGAGCGGCGACAACCAAGACGGGGCGGACTTCAAATAAAGCTCCGCCGTGTCCCGGACGAATTGCTCGAACAAAGCCGGCGCCTCGTGCTGCATGATCGCCTCCGAAGTCCGCCCGCCATGGGTGAAATAGTAGCGCGTCGGCTGCCCAGCGAGAGGGTCCAGCCCCTTGGCAGGCAGAAACACCGGGTCGTTGATCAACCGGGTCATTCCCTGCAAGTGCGGCAAAAGCCACGAGACGACCCCGTGAATGCCCGATCTCCGCATTCCAATTAAGAAAATATCCACGTCGGACGCCAGCGGAGCGGAGGAGGAGGGTTGAAGCATGAAAAAGCCAAGGCCTTACGGCGGGCCCGCCGGCTCGGCAATTTTTTAGTTTCCCTCGACCGCCAACCAAGCCCGTCTTGCCGCCACCGCGACCGTCCCCCAGACCGGAAACACGCCGACCAGCCCTCGCGCCTCCCCTCTTTCCCGCCGACCAATGCCGCAACCTTCAGCCAGTCTCGTCCCGATCGGCCAGGATTGCACCATCTCGCATCGGCTGCGCGCCCGCGGCCTGCGCGCCACCGCCCTCCCCTTCGATTGGAACGTCACCCCTCTGGCCTCGGCGGTGGCGCTTCTCGAGGATGATTTCGCCACCTTTCTCTTACCGGACTCGCTCGTCTACCTGCCGCCCGTCCCCCGTATGCTTTTCGACGAAAGCAACGGAGCCCTGAAAATCTCCAACGAGATCATCACCCCGGTGTTGTGCCGGCGTCACGGGATACTTTTTCCGCACGACTTTTCCGCACGAGGCCGGGACGAATTCGACGCGGTCCGCGAGAAATACCAACGCCGGATCGAACGGCTTCGTGCCCTGCTCGCCAGTGACGCGCCGATCCGTTTCCTCGCCCACTCCACCCGGCTCCACGATTGGCAGCACGAACAATACCGGCTCGCCGCCCATCCGGCCCCGACGACCGAGCTCGATGCCTTGAACGACCTTTTCGCGCGTCTCCAGAAACGCTGGCCCCGCGCGCGCTGCCAAACCCTGGCGGACTTCGAGGCCGAGCTTGATCGCCCTTCGCTCTGGCGACGTGTGAAACGATTCCTGCGCCGCCGATAGGTGCTTATCGGAAGCTCTCGCCCGAAGCGCCTCCCGACTACCGATGCCGGAGCAGCTCGGCCGGGCTGACCGTCGCCGTGCCCATCTTTGAAACCACCACGCCGGCGGCCAGGTTGGCGATGCGCGCCGCGTCCACCGGGCTCGCTCCGCAGGCGAGCGCCGCGGTCAAAAACGCGATAACCGTGTCGCCCGCCCCGGAAACGTCGAACACCTCGCGCGCCTCGGTCGGGAGAATTTGCTCCACCTTCCCGCCACGCGACACCGCCATGCCGTCGGCGCCGAGCGTCACGACGAGCACCTTCGGCGCGAACTCGGCGTGGATCCGCGCGCAGATTTCCTCGAGCGGATACGTCTCGCCCAACGCCGGCTCGGGCAGGCCCGCGAGCTGAAGCGCCTCGTGGCGGTTGGGCGTGATCAGGCCCGCGCCGCGCAGGTCGAGCTTGCGCGAGGGCTTCGGATCGATGGCCAACAATGCGCCGCTTTTCGCCGCGAGCTCGCGCACACGATCGAGCAGGGCCTGCGTCACCACGCCCTTCGCGTAGTCGGAGACTATCACCGCGTCGGCCTCGGCCACCGCCGCCGCGAGCGCCGCCTCGCCGGCCGGCTCCGCGAGCGGATCGTAGAGCCCGCGCGGCCCTTCGTGGTCGATACGGCAAAGCTGCTGGTGACGCGCCACGACCCGCGTCTTGACGATGGTCGGCGTTCCCGCGCGGCGGAGACAGCGGCCGGCGGCGACGCCGTTCTGCTCGAGGATGGCGGCGAGCGATTTTCCGGTCTCGTCGGCGCCGAGGGTTCCGAAAACCGCGGCACGCGCGCCGGCGGCGGCGAGATTGTGCGCGACGTTGGCCGCGCCGCCCGCCACGCGCTTTTCCTCCGTCGCCTGCACCACCGGCACCGGCGCCTCGGGCGAGATGCGGTGCACGTCGCCAAGGATGTAGTGGTCGAGCATGAGGTCGCCGATCACGAGGATGCGGCGGGATGGAAAGGCGGCGAGAAGGTCGGCGGTGGTCATGCGCGCGGAAGCGGAAACGGTGAGTGCGGGAAAATCGCGGGCGGCGTTCTCGGCTCAGCTCCAGTCGTGGGCGTCGATGCCCTCTAGCCACTGGTGCAGCACGAGCGTGTGCACTTCCTGGATACGCGCCGTGTTCTTGCTCGGCACGACGATCTCGTGGTCGCAGGTGCCGCGGGCCTTGCCGCCGTCCTTGCCGGCGAGAAGCACGGTGACGACGCCCCTCTTTTTCGCGGCGGCGAAGGCGGCGAGCACGTTGGCGCTGTTGCCGCTCGTGCTGAAGCCGACGAGCACGTCGCCGCGGCGGGCGAGCGCCTCGACCCCGCGCGAAAAGACGTGTTCGTAGCCGTAGTCGTTGCAGATGCAGGTGATCGCGGTCGGATCGGCGTTGAGGCAGATCGCCGGCAAGGCACGACGCTCGCGCGAGTAGCGGCCCACCAGCTCCTCCGCGAGGTGGAGCGCGTCCGCCGCGCTGCCACCGTTGCCGCAGGTGAGGAGCGTGCCGCCGGTCTTCAGGCTGGCCAGGATCGCGGCGCCGGCCGCCTCGACCGCGGGCGCCAAGGCGTGCGCGGCCTCGAGAACGGCACGAAGCTCGTCGACGCTCTGGGCGAAAGTCGGGGGAGTGCGGGAAGCGGACGACATGGTGGGGAATCGATATGTTGACGGCGGCGGCTCAGAAGCCCGCGGTTTCGCCAAGGCGGCGGCCGGGGACGAGGTAGTTGGAAACGTAGTCGCGCACCGCGGCATCAAGCGAGTGCCGCGGACCGGACCAGCCGGTCGAGTCGAGGCGGGCGGTCTCGGCGCAGGTGTAGTATTGGTATTTGCCGCGCAGCGCGTCGGGCAGAGGCACGAAATCGATCCGCACGGGCAACCCGAGCGCGCCGAAGATCGGGGTGACGAGCTCGATCCAGGTCGAGGCGCGGCCGGAGCCGATGTTGTAGAGACCGCGCGCGGCGGACGTCTCGGCGAGGTGGAGCGTGGCGGCGACGGCGTCCTTCACGTAGAAGAAATCGCGCTTCTGCTCTCCGTCACGGTAGTCGGGGCGCTCGCTCTTGAAGAGGCTCACGCGACCGGTGGACTGGATCTGCGCGGTGGCTTTGTGGACCACGCTGCGCATGTCGGCCTTATGATCCTCGTTCGGGCCGAAGATGTTGAAATACTTGAGGCCGACGAGACCTCGCTCGAACCAGCCCTGGCGCTTCGCATGCTGGTCGAAGAAGTGCTTCGAGTAGCCGTAGGCGTTGAGCGGCCGGTAGAGGTCGAGCTTGTCCTGGCCGTCCTGCATGCCCTGCGCGCCGTCGCCGTAGGTGGCGGCGGAGGAGGCGTAGACGAAGCGGCGTCCGCCGGCGAGCGACCACTCCGCGAGGCGCCGCGTGTAGTCGTAGTTGTTGTCCATCAGGAAACGCGCGTCGCGCTCCGTGGTGGCCGAGCAGGCGCCGAGATGGAAAACCCATTTCACCGAGCGCAACACGGGATCGTCGAGCCGCGCCCAGAGCGCATCGGCGTCGATGTAGTCGGCGTAGCGCAGCGAGACCAGGTTGCGCCATTTCTCGTCGGTGCCGAGGCGATCGGTCGCGAGGATGTTTTCGCAACCGCGGCGATTCAGCTCCCAGATGACGGCGCTGCCGATCATGCCGGCCGCTCCGGTGACGAGAATGGTGTCGGAGGCTTGGATCATCGAAAGCGAGAACGAGAAAGAGGACGGCTGTCGCGTGGAAATCAGCCGCGGGCGCTCGCACCTTTGGCGATCAGGCCGGTGGTGGAGTGTCCTGCGACAAAGGGCATGATGCGGATCTCGGCGCCGACCGCGAGCAGGGCTTCGCGCTCGGAGGCGTCGAGCGTCTCGATCGTGTAATCGCCGGCCTTGGTGTAGACATCGGGCCGGAGCGCGCGGATCTCGGGGGCCAAACGCGGGCCGGCGAAGACAAAGGTCGCCGCGACGCAGCGCAGGCTCGCGAGAGCGTAGGCGCGGTCGAGCTCGGCGTTGAGCGGGCGGGTCGGGCCCTTGAGGGCGCGCACGGAGGCGTCGCTGTTGACCGCCACGATCAGCAGGTCTCCAAGAGCGGCGGAGTTGTGCAGATACTCGATGTGGCCGCGGTGCAGCAGGTCGAAGACGCCGTTCGTCAGCACCACGCGTTTGCCCTGCGCCCGCGCGGTCTCGCGCCAGGCGAGGGAGGCGGCGAGGTCGAAGACTTGGGGCGCGGGAATCTGGCTCATGCGGACCACGACAAGACGTGGTCGATGGCCGCGCGGAAAGACGGAAATATCGGGTATTGCCCGAGCCCGGCCTCCCGCAGCTCGGCGGCGAGATCGTCCAGCCCGGTCGCGACGCCGACCGCACGCGTTCCGGCGGCGTGGCCCGTCTCGATGTCCGAGCCGCGATCGCCGATGTAGCAAATCTCCTGCGGCTGGTAGCCGAACTCGGCCATGATCTCCCGCGCAAATCGCGGCGAGGGTTTGCGATACACCGCCGGCTCTTTCGGGTGTTCCGGCGCCGTGCAGACGCGGGTAAACAAATCCGGACCAAGGCCGAGCAGCTCGATCATCCGCGCCGTGCAGGCCTCCGCGTCGGCCACGGTAAACAAGCCGCGCCCCACGCCGGATTGGTTGGTGTGCAGGAAGAGCTTCAGGCCCGCCGCCCGGGCGGCGACCAGCGCCTCGCGCACTTCGGGCAAGACGCGCACCTCCTCGGGTTTATGCATGTAGGGCACGTGCTCGATGAGCGTGCCGTCTCGGTCCAGGACGAGGGCTTTGATCGCGGGCATGAGTTTTAATCGGCGCGCAAACGCAGGGCGGCGAGCACGCGCTCGGCTTCGAGGTCGACGAGATTCGCCTCCTGCACCACGTCCACGTCCGGACCGCGCGGACGCATGCGCACGGGATCGCTGTGGCCCGACATGACGACGAGGGTGGGCGCGCCGACCGCGGCGGTGATGTGGACGGGGCCGGTGTCGTTGCCCACCACGCCGCGGGCGCGGCGCGCGAGGGCGCCGAGCTGCTTGAGGCTGGTGCGGCCGCACAGGTTCACCACCACCGGCGCGGCGGCGCAGAGTTCGTCGATCGAGGCCTGATCCGCCGCGGTGCCGATGACGACCGAGGCGAGCCCGCGTTTCTCGGCGAGCAGGCGGGCGAGGTCGGCGTAGCGCGCGGCGGGCCAGCGTTTTTCCAGGCGATGGGGCGCGCATCCCGGCACCAGCAGCACGAAGCGCTCGGGCAAGGCGGGCAGTCCGTCGAGCGGCGCGTCGAGCCCGGAAAGATCCACGGCGTGAGCGAGCCGTGACACGCCGGCGGTCGCGATCATGCGCAGCTGGCGCTCAGGCACGGGAAGATTCGCCGTGCGGTATTCGGGCCACGGATGCGAGCAGCCGCGCGCGTTGCCCACCCACTCGGGGCGGCGACCGGGGCCGAGCAGGCGGTGGTAAACGGCGGTGCGACCGTTGCACTGAAGGTCGTAGACACGGGCGAAATTCCCCGCGCGCAGGCGTCGCCGCATCGCCAGCCATTGGTCAAGACGGATGCCACGGGGGGTGAGGTCGGTTATCACTTCGTCGAACCATGGCAGATCGGCGGCGAATTTCGCGAAGGCCGGACGCGTCAGCAGGCTGACGCGGTCGCCGACGTGGTGCGCGCGGATCGCCTGGAAAGCGTCCATCGCGAGGAACAGGTCCCCGAGCGCCCCGAGTTTGATGACGAGGATGTTGCGTGCGGCCATTGCGCGGGCGGCGACGGACGGGCGCTCAGGCCTTGTAATACTTCTTCGGACGGCGCGCGGGCGAGATCGCGTTGCGCGTGTCGACGACCGGGATCGGAAAAGCCGAGAAATCGAAGGTCTTGTAGGCCTCGTGGCCGGTGGAGAGGAGGATCAGGTCGTGGTCCGGCGTGATCGCGGCGACGGACTTGCGGCCGGCGTATTCGGCGTGCTCGCGGGTCTTCGGCACCACCGGCACGAAAGGATCGTGATACTCGACCTTCGCGCCGAGCGCCTCGAGCTTCTGGATGAGCTTGTAGGTGGGCGACTCGCGATCGTCGTCGACGTTGGCCTTGTAGGCGAGACCGAGGATCAGCACGCGCGCGCCTTTCACGGACTTGGCTTCCTGATTGAGCGCCTCGAAACAAACCTTCACCACGTGGTCCGGCATCGCGGTGTTGATCTCGCCGGCGAGCTCGATGAAGCGCGTGTGCTGGCCGAACTCGCGCGCCTTCCAAGTGAGGTAGAAGGGGTCGATCGGGATGCAGTGCCCGCCGAGGCCGGGGCCGGGGTAAAAGGGCATGTAGCCGAAGGGCTTGGTCTTGGCCGCCTCGACGACCTCCCAGATGTCGATGCCCATGGCGCCGTAGACGAGCTTGAGCTCGTTGACCAAGGCGATGTTCACCGAGCGGAAGATGTTCTCCAGCAGCTTGGTCGCCTCGGCGGCGCGGCAGGAGCTGACCGGCACGAGCTTCTCGATGGCGCGGCCGTAGAGCGCGAGCGCCTTTTCGAGGCACGCCGGCGTGTAGCCGCCGACGACCTTCGGGATGCGAGCAACCTTGCTGTCGGGGTTGCCCGGATCTTCGCGCTCGGGGGAAAACGCCAGATGGAAGTCGACGCCGGCCTTCAGCCCCGAGCCGGCTTCGAGCACTTCGCGCAACTCACCATCGGTCGTGCCAGGATAGGTCGTGGACTCGAGCACGACGAGCATGCCCTTGCGGAGGTGCGGCGCGAGGGAGCGGCCGGTGTCGAGCACGTAGCTGAGATCGGGCTCGCGGAACGCGTTGAGCGGGGTCGGCACGCAGAGCACGACTGCCTCGACCTCGCTCGCGCGGGAAAAGTCGGTGCTCGCCGAAAAGCGGCCGGCGGCGTGCTGCTCGGCCACAGCCTCGGCGGGGATGTGCTTGATGTAGGTGCGGCCGGCGTTGATCGCCTCGATCTTCTTCGGATCGATGTCCAGACCCAGCACGCGGCAGCCCGAACGGGCAAATTGCAACGAGAGGGGCAGGCCGACGTAGCCGAGACCGACGATCGCGAGGGAGTTCATGAAGCCGGACAGAGCAACCGGCCCCGCGCGCGGCTTCAAGACCGGGCTTTGGCCCCCAAACGGAGGTCCCGGGAGCTCAGGCCCCGCGCGGCGTCGCCAGCAGTTCGCGGTAGACCGCCTCGGTCGAGCGACACATCGCCTCCAGCGTGTAGGCCGCGGGGATCGGCCCCGGCACGGGACGCTCGGCCAACACGCGCCGCGTCACCGCCAACAGCCCCGCCTCGTCCCCAAGCCGCACGCAGCCGGCGGGAAAAATCGTGCGCAACTGCTCCCCCACCCCGCCGTGGTCGTAGCCCACGAAACGCCGCCCCAGCGCCAAAGCCTCCACGACCGTGCGCCCGAAGGACTCCGGCTGCTGCGAAAGCGAGAGCACCACGTCGCTCACCGCCATGATCTCGCGGAGATCCGAGCGGTGCCCAAGGAAGGAGACGTCGGCGCCGAGTCCGAGCGTCGAGACCTTGGCGCGCAACTCGTCGAGGTAGGCACGTTTCTTCGGGTGCGTGTCGCCGACCACGAGCCCGTGCGCCGGCAAGCCGCCGATCTTGAGCGCCGCGATCAACGCGAAGAAATCCTCGTGCCCTTTCAGCCGCGTGATCCGCCCCGGCAGAAGCAGCAGGACCTTGCCCGCCAGCGCCGCCTGCTCGCGCCGCCATGTCTCGAGCCACGCCGCGTCGGGCGTGAAGCCGCGCGGATTGCGCTCCAGTTCCACGCCGCGCGGGATCACCCGGATCGCCGACTCCGGCGTCTTGGGAAAATTCTCGCGCACGTAGTCGCGGATACACTCGGAGACCGCGATCACGCGCTCCCCGCGCGTCATGATCGCCGAGTAGGCGTTCACCGAGTAAAACCCGTGCACCGTGCTGACGAAGCGCGGGCGCGAAGCCGGGGCCATTTTGCGCAGCGCCAGCCACGCCACCCAGCCCGGCACGCGGGAACGGATGTGCACGATGTCGGGTTTCTCCGCCTCGAAAAGCCGGCGCAGCGGACGCACCTGCAGAAGCGTGCCGAGACGCTTCTTGTGCACGGGCAACGCGAGGTGGCGCGCGCCGGCTTTTTCCAAGGCCGGCACCTGGCGCCCGCCATTCGACACGACCACGGCCTCGTGCCCCGCGCGCACGAGGTGCGAGGCGATCTCGATCGTGCCACGCTCGACGCCGCCGGCGTTCAGTTCGGGAAGAATTTGCAGGACCTTCATCGGGAGACAGGTGCGGACGCGGCAGAGGCCGCCGAAAACCAGCGCGCCAAGATCAGATCCGCGCAACGTCCCGCCTCATGGAAACGCGTCGACGGCGGCGTCGCCCGCCCGGGAAACTCCGTCGCCAGCCCCGCCGCGATCAAGCCTGCCACCGCGCGCGCCGGACGCCCGCCGTCGCCACCCGCCTTGGCCGGCGGCACCGGCAACACGCCCGTCGCCGCTCCCGCCGTGAGCGCCTCGTGCACCATCGAAACGCTGTCCGCCGTCACCCAAACCAGCGCCGAGCGCGCCAGCTCGCCCGCGAGCCAACCGGGGCCGGTTTCCTGATGAGGCACCTTCGTCGCCCTCACGCCCGCCGGCAGCTCCAGCCCGCGCAAAAATCCGTCGGGCGTGCGCCGCGAGTCGCCCACGATCCACTCCAACTCCGGCCGCGCCGCGATCACGCGCGCCACCATCGGAGCCAGCGCCGCGCCGTCCCAGCCGTGGTGTTTCGACGGTCCGCCGAGCAGCACCAACCCGCGCGCTTCCTTCGTCGGCAAATCCTCCGGCACGCGATTCAAGGCGCCGCGCGTCAGCACGCGTTTCTCCGAATCCGCCGCGCCCTCCGCCGCGTCGTGCCGCGGCACGAGCGCGAGATCGAAAAACGCCAGCGGGAGGCTCGGCTTCATGATCACCACAGAGCGCGCCCCAAACTTCCGCGCCGCCCACCACAGCGGCAGATGCGTGCGGTGCCCGGCCGCGATCACCAAGTCGGGTTTAGTGGCACGGGCATCTCGCCCGTGTTCGTTCGTTCCCGACCCCATGGGCGGGACGCCCATGCCACTCAGCGCCGCCGCCGCGCGCATCCGCGCCCACACCGACGCCTTCGGATCAACTTTCACCACTTCGTGCGTCGCGCCCGTGCGCCGCGCCAACGCGAGCGCGAGCCCGACGCTTTGGTTTTCGTGCCCCGGGCGACCGTCCGACAACACGCGGATGTGCCGCAACACCCGCCGCCCTGGCGCCTGCGTTCCTTCGACGACGCTCATGCCTTGGCCTCCTTCGCGTCCACCCAGCCCAGTCCGAGCGCCCGCGCCGCTTTGCGCAGCGCCTTGGGCGCGGCGGCCGTGCCGACGACAAACTCCAAGGGCTGCCCGTGCTCCTCGTCGATCCGGCGCAGGAACGCCTCGTAGCCCTCGCCGCCCGCCTGGCGATGCACCTCGCGTCCATGCGCGCCCGCGTCTTTCGGCTCGGGCGCGCCGCCGGCGAGCGCGACCTCGTAATCCACATCGTCGGGCGTCGCCTTCGGCAGAACCGGCATCCCCTGCCCACTCTCCACCCACGCGAGGGCGCGGCGCCGCTTCGTGGGCGCGACATCGGTCGAACGCGCCGGTTTGCCCGGCAGGCGATGCGGCTCGCTGCGCCGGATCTTCCAACGATCTTGCAGCCAAAACACGTCCGCCGGGCTCACGCGCATCATCCGCTCCAGCAGGCGCATCACACCCGCCGTCGTCGGCTCGCCCGGCTCCATCGCGTGAAAACCCATTTCCCAGCGCCCCGCCCCGACCGTGCGCAGCGAGACGCCAACGACGGCCGCGCCCGTGCGACGCGCGAGGATCGCCGGGATCGGCGTGCAACTGGTCAGCCGTCCGAAAAACGGCACCAGCTCGCCGATCGTGCCCGCGCGCTGATCGGCCAGCACGCCCAGCACGCCGCCGCGCCGCAGGAATCCCGCCATGCCGAGGGGACTATCGTCCTTGGAGAACAGCGAGATCCCGCGCCGCGCCCGCGCCGCCACGACCCGCGCGTTCATGATCGGGTTGTTCAGCGGGCGATACACCGTCGCGCCCTGCACACCCGGCGGCAGCAGCTTGGGAAACCACTGCGCGAGCGCCTCCCAGTTGCCCATGTGCGCCAGCACCATGACGACGCCCTTCCCTCGCGCCACGGCCTCGCGATACACGATCTCGTCGCGCACCAACAGCGCCCGCGCCAAGGACCGTTCCCCCATCTCCGCGGTGCGCAGCGAACACAGCAGGTTGGCCCCGCTCCGCTTGAAAACCTCGCGCGTCAGCGCCCGCAACTCCTCCGACGTGCGCTCATCCGCGAAGGCGATGCGCAGGTTGCGCGCCACCACGCGACGGCGCTTGGCCAGGATCAACGCCGCGGCAGCTCCTGCAAGACGTCCGGCTCCCGCCACCCACGACAAAGGCAGGAGCCCGAGCCCCGTTTCCATCACCGCGTAGGCCGCCGTCTCCAGGCGCCACTTGAGACGCCGCGCCGCCGTCGGCCGGATCAACTCGCGCCGATACGCCGTCGCGTCGGCGGCGGGATCGGGGGAAGTGACAGGCTCGGAGGACATCGCGGCGGGAAAAGAGAAGGAACGCGCGAGGCTTGGCCCCCCGCGCCCCGCCGGCAAGCCCCGGCGCAAATCGCCAAAACTCGCGCGCCACCGGCTTGCACCGCAGCCCTCGCGCTGCTTCCTCAGGCACGCCTTCGGCTCAGGTTTTGCCTTCCTCTCCGACTCCGCTCCTCGCTCCCTGCTCCTCGCTTTCTGCTCCAAATGCCGCTTCTCGACGTCTCCGACCTGCGCACCAGCTTTCACACCCGCGGCGGCGTTTTCCGCGCCGTCGACGGCGTGAGTTTCCAGCTCGAGCGCGGCGAAACCCTCGGCCTCGTCGGCGAATCCGGCTCCGGCAAATCCGTCACCTGCGCCTCCCTCCTCCGCCTCCTCCCCACCCCGCCCGCCCGCATCGAGGGAACCCACGCCAAGTTCGACGGCCTCGACCTCCTCCGCGCGACCGACCGCGAGATGCGCTCCATCCGCGGCAAGCGCATCGGCATGATTTTTCAGGACCCGATGACCTCGCTGAATCCCTACCTGCGGATCAGCGACCAGCTCATCGAACCGCTCCTCATCCACGAAAAAATCTCCCGCAAAGCCGCCCTCGATCGCGCCCTGCAAATGATGCAGGCCGTCGGCATCAACGACGCCGTCAACCGCCTCCACGCCCACCCGCACCAGTTCTCCGGCGGCATGCGCCAGCGCGTCATGATCGCCATGGCGCTCATCGCCCGCCCCGAGCTCCTCATCGCCGACGAGCCCACCACCGCCCTCGACGTGACGGTTCAGGCACAGATCCTCGAGCTCATCAAAAAACTCCAGAAAGAGATGGGCATGGCCGTCATCTTCATCTCGCACGACCTCGGCGTCGTTTCCGGCCTCTGCGACCGCGTCATGGTCATGTATGCCGGCCGCATCGTCGAGACCGCCGACGTCCGCAGCCTCTTCAAAAATCCCCGCCACCCCTACACCCGCGCCCTCCAGCGCTCCATCCCCGCCCTTCAGCCGAAAGGCGCCGAGCTCTACACCCTGCGCGGCCTCCCGCCCGACCTTTCAAAACCCATCGCCGGCTGCCCCTTCGCCGAACGCTGCGAATTCGCCGCCGACAAATGTCGCGTCGGCCCCCCGCCCCCGCTCTTCGACCAAGCCCCCGGCCACGCCCACGCCTGCATCCGCGCCAAAGACGGCGAGATTTGAACCGCGAATAAACGCGAATTCACACGAATTCCCAATCCCTCGACAGCATCCTCCGACCATTCGCGTCTATTCGCGTCCATTCGCGGTTAAAAATGTCTTCGCCATCTCCCATCCTCGAACTCCGCGACGTCCGCACGCATTTCCCCGTCGAGCGCGGCCTGATTTTCAAGAAGCACGTCGGCACCGTCAAAGCCGTCGACGGCGTCAACCTCACCCTCGGCCGCGGCGAAGTCCTCGGCCTCGTCGGCGAATCCGGCTGCGGCAAATCCACCCTCGCCCGCACCATCATGGGCCTCCTCCCCGCCACCGGCGGCAGCGTCTGGCTCGAGGGCAAAAACATCACCGAATCCGCCGCCGAGGGCGACGCCCGCCGCGCGCTCCAGATGGTTTTCCAAGACCCCTTCGCCTCGCTCAACCCGCGCATCAACGTCGCCGAGGCCCTCGCCGAGCCGCTCCGCGTGCACCGCCTCCGGCCCGCCTCCGAGATCCCCGCGCGCGTCGCCGAACTCGCCGCGCTCGTCGGCATCCCCGCGCGCAACCTTTCCAAATACCCGCACGAGTTCTCCGGCGGCCAGCGCCAGCGTATCGCCATCGCCCGCGCCCTCGCCCTCGAGCCGCGCATCATCGTCGCCGACGAACCGGTCTCGGCCCTCGATGTCTCCATCCAGGCGCAGATCCTCAACCTCCTCGCCAAGCTCGTGCGCGAGCTCGGTCTCAGCCTCGTCTTCATCGCCCACGACCTCTCCGTCGTGAAACACCTCTCCGACCGCGTCGCCGTCATGTATCTCGGCAAGATCGTCGAGCTCGGCCGCGCCGAGGACGTGATCGAGCGACCGCAACACCCCTACACGCGAGCCCTCGTCAGCGCCGTGCCACGTCCCGACCCCGAAGGCGAACGTGCCCGCCAGCGCATCGTCCTCGCCGGCGATCCGCCCAGCCCGCTCAACCCTCCCCAAGGTTGCCCCTTCCACCCGCGCTGCCCCCACGCGCAGGAAAAGTGCAAGCAGGTCGTCCCGCCCCTCGCCCCCTACGCCGGCCGCGACGCCGCCTGCATCCGCCTCGGCGAGATCTGACCCCGCCTTGGAGGGCGGCGCTCCGTCGCCGCCTTTCCTGACGACCGCGCCCCCAAGCACCCCGGGGCCCATCCCGCCGGCCCGAAGCCGCCGACGACGCTTGCCGCCACCTTCGTCCCGGCCCGCAAGCCCGTGTTGCCAGCTAACGCGAAGACGGCTAACACCCCGGCTCCCCCTGCGTGCCCGGCAACCCCGTCGGGCCCGCTCCCGTTGCCATGCCCCTTGCCGCTCGCCCCTCGTTCCGTCCGCTACGGAACCCTTTTTCCCGCGCTATCCGCCCTTTCCTCGGCCTCTTCACCGGAATTTGTGCCGTCGCCGCCCTCCCCTCCGCGCACGCCCAGACCGCCGCCGCCGTGATCAACGAGCTCAACTACGCCCCGAGCGGCACCGCCAACCCCGCCGAGTTCATCGAGCTGCACAACCCCGGCGCCACCCCGCTCGATCTCTCCGGCTGCAAATTCGACTCCGGCGTCGACTACATCTTCCCCGCCGGCACCACCCTCCCCGCCCACGGCTACCTCGTCGTCTCCGGCGCCCCCGCCGCCTTCGCCACCCGTTGGGGCTTCACCCCGCTCGGCCCCTGGACCGGCAAGCTCAGCAACGAGGGCGAACGCGTCCGCCTCCGCGACGCCGCCGACGCGATCCTCGACAGTGTTACCTACGGTGCCGGCTTCCCCTGGCCCACCGCCGCCCGCGGCGACGGCTCCTCCATGGAGCTCATCAACCCCTCCCTCGACAACGACCTCGCCGGCTCCTGGCGCTCCTCCGGCCAGCCCGTCGGCGTCACCCAGCCCCAGGTCTACGTGCCCGCCAACGACGTCGCGTGGCGCTACCGCAAAGGCACGAGCGAGGCGTCCGCCCCCGTCGCCGCCTGGCGCGAGCTCGGCTTCGCCGAGGACGCGTCCTGGCAGACCGGCCAGACCTCCGTCGGCTTCGGCGACAACGACGACCACACCCTCCTCACCGACATGGTCGGCGCCTACTCCTCGCTCTACCTGCGCCGCGTCTTCACCATCCCCGCCGGCGGCCGCCCCTCCGCGCTCAAGCTCCGCGTCCGCGTCGACGACGGCTGCATCGTCTGGATCAACGGCCACGAGGTCGCCCGCCCACACGTCGACGCCGCCCTCTCGCCCACCGACGACTCCCTCGCCCAAAACCACGAGGCCGATCTCGTCGCCTTCGAGGAGTTCACCCTCTCCGGCGCCGACGCCTACCTCGTCGAGGGCGACAACGTCATCGCCGTCCAGGCCTTCAACTCCACCCTCGTGAGCAGCGACTTCACAATCGACGTCTCGCTCGAGGAGTCCTTGTCCGCCGCCGCGTCCTCCGCCCCCACGCCCGGCGCCGTCAACTCCTGCGCCGCCGTCAACGCCCCGCCCGCCGTCCGCCAGGTCGCCCACACTCCGCTCGTCCCCGCCGCCGGCGCCTCCGTCACCATCACCGCCAAGGTCACCGACCCGGACGGCGTCGCCTCCGTCTCCTGCCTCTACCAGCTCGTCTCGCCCGGCGCCTACATCCGCAAGACCGACGCCGCCTACGCCACCGGCTGGACCACGCTCGCCATGCGCGACGACGGCACGAACGGCGACGCCCTCGCCGCCGACGGCGTCTACACCGCCCTCATCCCCGCGTCGGCCCAGACCCACCGCCGCCTCGTCCGCTACCGCATCCAGGCGACGGATACGGCCGCCGCCTCGATCACCGTCCCCTACGCCGACGACGGCAGCCCCAACTTCGCCTACTTCGTCTATAACGGCACCCCCGCCTGGACCGGCGCTTTCAACCCTGGCGTCACCTCCGCCGTCACCTACCCGCCCGCGCTCCAGGACTCGCTCCCCGTCTACCAACTCGTCGCCAACTCCGCCGACGTGACCAACAGCCAATACAACTCGTCCTACAACGGCCAGCGCTTCCCCGGCACCCTCGTCTACGAGGGCGTCGTCTACGACCACATCCAGTTCAACAACCGCGGCGAGGCCTCCACCTACGTCTCCGGCAAAAACAAGTGGCGCTTCCACTTCAACCGCGCCCGTGACCTCGCCGCCCGCGACAACTGGGGCCGCCCCTACGCCGAGACCTGGGACGAGCTCAACCTCAACGCCTGCGCCAGCCCCTGGGCCGCCGTCCACCGCGGAATGGCCGGCGTCGAGGAGGCCGTCTCCCTCCGCCTCTACGAGCTCCTCGGCATGGCGTCTCCAAAATCCCACTACCTCTGTTTCCGTGTCGTCGACGACGCCTCCGAGACCGGCCCCACCCAGTTCCAGGGCGGCGATCCCGCCGGCGTCTCCGGCGACCTCTGGGGCCTCTACCTCGCCGTCGAACACCCCGACGGCTCCTTTCTCGACGAGCGCGGCCTCCCCGACGGCAACATCTACAAGATCGAGTCCAGCCTCGGCGACATGAAGCACCACGGCGACGGCCAGCCCGAGGACGGCTCCGACTGGAACGCCTTCCTCGCCGCCGCCAAGACCACCCAGACCGAGGCTTGGTGGCGCGCAAACATGGACCTCCCCGCCTACTACAATTTCCACGCCGGCAACCGCATCCTCGGCAACATCGACCTTCGCTACGGCTTCAACCACTGCTTCTACCACGCCCCCGACGGCCGCTGGGCCGTCATCCCGTGGGACCTCGACATGATGTTCATACCCAAGACCCACTGGAGCGGCATCATCGACCAAAACAACTGCCTCTCCCTGCCCGTCCTCAAGATCGAGTTCCAAAACCGCGCCCGCGAGCTGCTCGACCTCGTCTGCGAAGATGCCACCCCCGCCGGCGGTCAGATTGGCCAGCTCGTCGACGAATACGCGCAAAAGGTGAAACCCGCCGGCGCCTCCCCCTCCTTGGCCGACCTCGACGCCGCCATGTGGAACCAAAACCCGCGCACCAACAGCACGCCCTCCAACGCCCAGACCAACCACCGCGGCAACTTCTTCGCCACCCCTTACGTCGACAGCCGCTTCGGCGGCACTTGGACACGCACCCTCGCCACCGCGGACTTCGCGGGCTCGATGAAATATCTCGTCGACTACGCCACCAACACCTTCCCCTCCGGCTCCACCTGGGCCGTCAACAACGGCGACCAACGCGGCTACGGCTACCGTTACCTCCTCCAAGAATCGACCGACGCCGCGGTCCCCGCGCGCCCCGTCGCCACCTACCTCGGCGCCGCCTCCTTCCCGCTCGACGACCTACGCTTCTCCTCCTCCGCCTACTCCGGCACCAACGCCTTCGCTGCCGTCCAGTGGCGCGTCGGCGAACTCTCCGCCCCCGGCATCGCCCTCCACGACCCTGCCCGCCCGCGCATCTACGAGGTCACCGACGTCTGGCGCTCCTCCGAGCTTGCCGCCAACGCCACCGTGTCCATCCCCGCCAACTCCCTCGTCCCCGGCCACACCTACCGCGCCCGCGTCCGCCACAAGGACGCCACCGGCCGCTGGAGCCGCTGGTCGCCCGCCATCCAGTTCACCGCGACCCCCGCGCGCACCGCCGTCACCCGCGACCAGCTCGTCATCACCGAGATCATGTATAACCCGCCCGCCCTCTCCGCCTCCGAGACCGGCGCCGGCTACACCGACAAACAGCTCTTCGAATACATCGAGCTGATGAACATCTCCCCGCAGACGCTCGACCTCGGCGGCGTCGCCTTCACCGCGGGTGTCACCTACACCTTCGCCGACGGCGTCCTCCTCGCCGCCGGCGAACGCCTCGTCCTCGCCAAAAACGCCACCGCCCTCGCCGCCCGCTACGGCGCCGGCGGCGCGCTTTCCGGCCGAGTCGCCGGCGAATATTCCGGCAGCCTGGACAACTCCGGCGAACGCCTGACGCTTTCCTCACTCGGCCAACCCGTGCACGACCTCACCTATTCGGACGGCACCCACCCCGCCGTCGGCCAAACGGTCGACCCCTGGCCCACGTCCCCCGACGGCACCGGCCCCAGTCTCGTGCTCATCAATCCCCGCCTCGCGCCCGACCACGCCCTCGCGTCCAACTGGCGCCCGAGCCTCGGCACCGCCCGCCCCGGCGCGCCCGACCCCGTCCTCTACGGCGAATGGTCCGCGCGCCACCCCGGCCTCGGCGCGTCCGCCGACGACCCCGACGGCGACGGCCTCTCCAACCTCGCCGAATACGCCCTCGGCACCTCGCCGCTTTCCCCCGGCGGCCCCGCGCCCCAACAAGCCTCGTCCGATTCCTTCGTGGTCGGCGGCGCCCCCGCCGCGCCCTACCTCGTCTTCTCCGTCACCCGCTCGACCGAGCCCGGCGACCTTACCCTCGCCCCTGAGTTCTCGCCCGACATGCAAACCTGGACTCCCGGCGGCGTCCTCGTTGAGAGCATCCCGAACCCCGACGGCACCGTGACCGAACGCTGGCGCGCCAACGATCCGCTCGGCGCCCAACCGCGCGCCTTCGCCCGCCTCCGCATCACCGCCCCCTGAAGCGCCCGCCCATTGGAGGGCGGCGCTCCGTCGCCGCCTTTTCCCCGCCGCGCCTCCTCAGCTTTTGGGCTCATAGCTCCGTATACTTCGCGCTCCGCCCCTTCGCCTTCGCCACCGGATACTTCGCCGCGTTCTGCGCCATCTTCCGCTCGATCGCCGCCGCCACGTCGATCCCGGTCATGTTGGCGAACTCCAGCGCGTAGATCACCACGTCCGCCAGCTCCTCCTCGATCTTCGCGAGCCGCGCCGGGTCCTTCGCCACCTTCTCGCGCGAAGCCTCGGGCGTGTCCCACAGAAAGTGCTCCATCAGCTCCCCCGCCTCCGCCGCAAGCGCCATGCTCAGGTTCTTCGGCGCGTGAAACTGCTCCCAATCCCGCTCGTGTGCGAAAGCCAGCACCCGCGCCTTGATCTCCCCGAGCGTCGCCGTCGCGTCCTTTAAGCCGGTGGTTTCCATCCCTCCAGCAAACGCGCCCGCGCCGCGGCGTCCAGCTCCCGTGGCACGGGCGTCCCGCCCGTGATCGACGCAAGGGCGTCCCGCCCTTGCGCCTGACCACGCTCCGCCGCCCGTGCCGCCCGCAACACCGCCCCCAAGACCGGCTCGCCCCACGGCTCCACCGGCGCGAAGCCCACGCTCCACGCCTCGTCCCGGATAACCGCGCCCATCCCCAGCCCGCCCGTCACCCCCAGCGGAAAATTCCACGCCGCCATCAGATACGCCTCGGTCAGCCGGTCCCGCACCGCCTTCGCCAAGCGCAGCAGTTCCTCCCCGGCCGACTTGACCAACCCCGCCGCCACCACGTCGCCCGCGTCCGCCGCCGCGCGCACCTCGCGCGCGAAACCCGCCACCGCCGCGCGGTCTCGTTTCCCCGAGTGCAATTCGCGCAACACCTCGCGCATCCCATAAAGTGGCACGGGCGTCCCGCCCGTGGAAGGCGGGGCGGCCCGCCCCGGCGTCAACCGCACCCCCCTCCCCCCCCCCCCCCCCAACACCCGCCCCCAAAACCC
>CBIHRE010000002.1:0-30172 GCA_966212385.1 uncultured Akkermansia sp.
TGAGCAGCGGGAGGACGGCGACTTTGACCGGGGCGATGCGCGGGCTGAGGCGCAGCACGGTGCGGGTCTCGGTGTTGCCTTTGTCGTCGGTGACCTGCTCCTCGGCGTAGCCGGCGGTGAGGACGGCGAGGAAGATGCGGTCGAGGCCGACGGCGGGTTCGATGACGTGCGGGACGAATTTCTTCTTGGTCGCCTCGTCGAAGATGGCCTGCGGGACGCCGCTGGCCTTCTCGTGCTGGCCGAGGTCGTAGTTGCCGCGGGCGGCGATGCCCCAGAGCTCCTGCACGCCGAAGGGGAACTTGAACATGATGTCCGTCGTGCCCTTGGAGTAGAACGCGAGCTTCTCCTTGAGGTGGTCGTATTCGGAGAGGTGCGTATCCGGAAGACCGATACTCTTGAGCCAGCTCTTGCACCAGTCGATCCAGTAGCGGTGCCACTTGGCCCAGTCGTCGTCCTCGTGGATGAAGAACTCCATCTCCATCTGCTCGAACTCGCGGGAGCGGAAGATGAAGTTGCGGGGCGTGATCTCGTTGCGGAAGGACTTTCCGGTCTGGGCGATGCCGAAGGGGAGCTTCACGCGGCCGGTGTCGACGACGTTCTTGAAGTCGACGAACATGCCCTGCGCGGTCTCGGGGCGGAGGTAGGCGACGGACGAGGCGTCGGTCATGGCGCCGACGTTCGTCTGGAACATCATGTTGAAGGCGCGCGGCGGGGTGAGGTCGGGGTTGCCGGTGGCGGGCGAGGGAATCTGCGCGATCTCCTCGGGCTTGGCCTCGGTGAAGTCGCGGGGCTGCACGGGGGCGAGCGTGCCTTGGATGGCTTTCTTGCGCTTAAAGAGTTCGGCGGCGGCCTGGAGTTCCTCGGTGGTCTTCTCGCTTTCGAGGGCCGAGACGTAGCCGACGGTATTGCCGTCAATGACGACGGGGGCGAAGAAGAGCTGGTCGGCGCGGTAGCGGTTCTTGGAGACCTTGCAGTCGACGAGGGGGTCGGAGAAGCCGGCGACGTGGCCGGAGGCCTCCCAGACCTTGGGGTGCATGATGATGGAGGTCTCGATACCGACGACGTCGTCGCGGCGGCGGACCATGTCGTTCCACCAGCAGTCGCGGATGTTTTTCTTCAACTCGACGCCGAGCGGACCGTAGTCGAAGAAGCCGTTGAGGCCTCCGTAGATTTCGGAGGACTGGAAGACGAAGCCGCGGCGCTTGGCGAGCGACACGAGGGCTTCCATGAGGTTGGCGGGTTCGGCGGCGGACGTGGACATGACTGGCGGAGTATTTTGGAAAAGCCCGTGGCGCGAGACAGGCGGCTCGGTGCGCTCGCCACCACCGCTGGAGTGCGGGGCAGTAGGCGCGAACCGGCGAGGCAACCGGGCCGCGCGGGCGGGGTCAAGGGCCGGGGGTGGCGCGCAGGTCGCCCGGGCGCGAGGAGGAGTGGCTGCGTGATGGGGCGGTAAAAGAGGGCGCCTCCGTGTGCGTTGCCGGTCAATTGCGTTGAGGAACGCGGAGGGTGCGTTAGTCCGGCGAATCTCCTATGTCCCGATTCATCCTTCGAGCATCGCTCTCGTTCGTGCTTGGTGTCGTGTCGCTTCACGCCGGGACCTCGACGCTGTTCGATCTGTCGGGTGAAAATTATACCGCCCTCGCGGGGGTCTCGGCGAATGGCCGGGTGCTCATTGGCAGCACGGTCGTCCCGGAGGCTTTGCCAGCCGTGATTCCGCGGCCGCTCGTGTGGCGGCAGGTGGATGGCGCGTGGGAGCGGACCGTTCTCCCTTCGAGTTCGGCCGTCCAGGCGCTACCGCACGCGGTTTCGGCGGAGGGGACGGTGATAGCGGGATCGACGGGTGCGTTCTGGGATGAGGTCCCGACGGTGTGGACCTTCGATGGCGCGGCTTGGCAAGCGACCGCGCTGCCGCTTCCCGCGGACCATGGCGCGCAGCCGGAGTTTATCTCCGCGGATGGCTCGGTGGTGGTCGGCGTCGCGGTGCGGGACGAGGGCGCGACGAGCACCCAGAACATCGCGTGGGCCTGGCGGCGCGCGGGCGGCGTGTGGAGCGGCGGCATGTTGCCGGACGGGGAAAACGGATTTTATCGCGAGGCCTTGTCGGCGGACGGATCGACGCTGGGCGGCGCCCGGACGCATGAAAACGAGGACGAGAGCATTTCCGTGCTTCCGACGGTCTGGCGACACGATGGCGAGGCGTGGCACGTTTTCACCCTGAATTCGCCCTCCGGCGCCCTGCTGAACGGCAAGGTGGCGGCGCTGTCGGCGGACGGGCGCGTGGCGGTCGGCGAAGTGAATATCGGCGGTGTCGGGCAAGGCTGGCGGGCGGTGGCATGGACCTACTCGGACGCGAGCAACGCGTGGACGGCTGCGTTCCTGGGCGGGCTCGGCACCGGGGACAATCAGGTGTATTCGATTTCCTCCGACGGCACGCGCGTCGTCGGGGAGTCCCAGCGCAAGCCGGTCAGCGCGCCGGTGGCGACCCTGTGGACCAGGAACGGCGAGGCCTGGAGCGTGTCGCCGCTCGGCGCCGCCGGCACGGGATTCAGCCGCGGGATGTTGATCTCCCCCGACGGGCGCCTGGCGTTTCGCGACCAGAGCAGCGGGCGCACGCTGTATCACCTGGCATCCGCGCGAAACATTCCGCTCCCGGTCATCGCCGCCACGCTGGAACAGCGCCCGGTCGACGTGGGCGCGTGGAAATTTGACGGCTACTACGCCAACATCACCGGCCTCGGGCATGACATCGAGGGCAACAGCTACACGATGATCGGAAGCGCCTATGTCGGGGGTGTGTCCCGTCCGTGGGTGATCAGCGGTTATGCGCCTTTCCTCTTCGGGGAAACGACGCGCGTGGGCGACGCGGTCTCCGCGATGGTGCCCGATCTTGGCGAAGGCGTTTACGTCGTCACCGGCCTGCCCGCCGGGCTTCGCTACGACGACGCGACGCGAACGGTGTTGGGGCGGTTTTCGCGCGTTGGTTTGTTCACGACGACGATCGTCAACACCGCGAACAAGCGGAAGCGCACGGTGATCACGCTGGTGGAGCCGCTGCCCTCGACGAGGGTGGGCGCGTTTCAGGCCTTGCTGACCGCCGGGGGAGACGGGGCGGACTCGCATCCCGTGGCGCGCCTTACGCTCACGGCGAGTCTTGGCGGCGGGGTCACCGGCACGCTCGAGTCGGACGATGGCGCGACCTACGGGCTGAAGGGAGTGCTCGCCCCCGATCCCGAAAATCCCGCCGAGCTCGCGGCGTTCGCATCCTACGGCGCGACGGAGAAGGGGCTGACCATCGCTCGCAAAAAAGGTTTCGTCCCCGCGACCTTCCGCTTGCTTGTGAATCTGCGCGCGGACGGGACCGTGCTTGCCTCGCTCGAGGCGACGGGCGCGGGAATCCATGCGAGCTCGGGCGAAGACGGCTCGCTGCAAACCCGCTACGCGGGCAAACGCGCGGAGGATTCCGCTCCTTGGCGCGGACGCTACACGGCGTCCCTTGGCGTCGCCTCCGCTTTGTCCGAGGACGAGCGTCCGCTCCCGGCCGGCGCGGGTTTCGCGACGATCACGGTGGCGCCCAACGGAACTTTATCCGCGACGGGACGGCTCGCCGACGGGCAACGGTTCTCGGGCTCGATGCTGCCCGGCGCGGACGAGAACTACCGATTGTATTTTCTGCCCTACGGCAGGCGCGGCAGTTTGTTCTCGGGCTGGCTGCGTTTTGAACCGCGCGGCGGCGGACTGTATCACGTCGGGACCGAGGCGGGCGGGGATCTTTACTGGATGCGTGAAGCTGTGGCCGGCTCCAAACTTTACCCGAAAGGCTTCGGCCCCGCCGGCCTGGCGTTACGCGCGGAGCCCTGGGCGAGGCCGAGCGGCGCCTCGAATTTTGGAACGAGCGAAGAGCTCGCCTTGCCGCTCACGCTCGCGAGCGCGGCTTTCGACAACGCCGCGGGGGGCAACCGCTACGATCTTCCGCAAAGCGCGCACTTCATCCCGGGCGCGCGCCTGGCGCCGGAGGCGGGCCGCGGTGGCGCGATGGCGTTCTCCGTGAATCGCGACACCGGCGTGGTGACGGGTAGCTTCACTTTGGCCGAGCCGGCGGGAGGCGAGAAGCGCCGCGTGAATTTCACGGGCGTGCTGCTCCAGCCTGCGGCGGGAGACACGAACCTTCCGATTTTGCAGGGCTTTTTTCTGGAGGCCGCGCTGAAGAACGCGGAAGAGCCGCGGACGCTTTCGGGCCTGATTTCCGCGGGGCGAAGCGGCGAGTAGGCGCGGCGCGCCGGAACCGCCGGGTTTCAGTTTCGGCTTGAGCCCCTTGGCCTTGAGACGAGGTCGTCGAGTAACCGATGTCCTCTGAGCCGAAACACCGATACGGCTGAGCAGCGGGGTGCAATGGCGAGCGAGGGCCCCACCGAAAGGTGCCGCCACTCCGCCTCGATGCGACCCGCATAACTGCATGACCCCGGCTAAGTTTTAGCCGGGAGGGCGAGCGGGTTTCGCCGCCCGCGGCTTGAGCACCTGGAAACGGGCGCGGGACGCGCGTTCGCTTCGAGCTGTGAGATCCGGATTCGACCCGGCCCAGACGGGACGCGACCCAAGCGTCGTATCGAAGCCGATGCCGAGACTGCCGTCGTTCTCAGGCGGCGACGCCGATGAGAGCCCGCGCAGAGCCGGAAGCCGGGGACGCGACGCTCGCGGGGGTCGGGGAGGGCGTGGCGCCGGGGGTCGGGAGCTGCTTGCTCATGGCCGCGCCTTGGGGCGTGGCGAGGAGGAGCGTCTGCATCTCGTTGAGGAGTTTTTCGCGGACATCCAGCTCGGCGGCTCGCTGCTCGAGGCGGCGAGACATGGCGGCGTAGTCGGGGTGGGGGGAGTTGGACCCGCCGGATCCGGCGGCGGAGGCGAAGGGGGCGTTGGTCAGGCCGGGGTGGACGTCGGCGTCGTTTTGCAGGCGCGCGATCTGGCGGTCCAGGCGGCGGGTGCGTTCGCGGAGGTCCTGCTCGAGACGGGCAAGGCGGTCTTTTTCGAGCGCGAGGGTTTTTTCCTGTTCCGCGAGGGTCTGGGCGCGACGGTCGAGTTCGTCGGCGCGGCGGGCCAAGGGAAGCGAGTTGCCGTCGCCGCCGGAGAAGGCGCTGAAGGTGCGGAGGAAGGAGACCGCGTCGCGGTAGTCGCGGCGGCTGAGGTTGGGCAGGGAGGAGCGGAGGAGCTGCCGGAGGTGCGTGGCGCCGATGTATTGGGTGATGACGTCGCGCAAGCCGCAGCGAATGGACGCGACGATGAGGGGGAGCGTCGGTTGCGCGCAGAGAAGAACTCCGTGACGGAGTCCGTGCCGGGAGCGAAGCTCGGCCACGCCGCGAGTGGCGGTGGCGAGGCAGGCCTGGCTCATGTGGCGGGCGTCGAGAACGAGGAGGTCGATGCAGTCGGACTCTTTGCGCGAGGCCGAGGGTTGCCCGATGTGAAGGTGCTGAGTCGAAAGGGTGTCGCCTTTGCCGGAGGTGAGGAGGACGAGATGCATGGGGTTTTGCGGGGTAAGCGGGCCTTTAGGCGACGAAGAAAGGGGTGAGGTCGACCGAGGCGTGGGCGCGGGCGGCTTCCACGAGGGCGTCGCGGAAGCGTGGTTCTCTGAGGGTGAAATCGGGTCCGACCGAGGAGACCGATTCGACTTCGGCGGCCTTCATGACATCGGGGGGGATTTGAAGGAAGACCTTGCAGACAAGGAGCTGGCCGGGGATGCCGCCGCCTTTGGTGGCGGCGATGGCGTCGAGGGCGGGGCGGAGTTTCCAGCCTTTGGGCGCCGGGGCGGCGGGGGCCGCGGGCTTGCCACCGAGACGAAGGGAAACGGCCGCCGGCGCGTAGGTGGTGGCGGGGGCGATGCGGATGGAGACGATGGCGTCTCCCGCGGCGCGGGTCGCGGTCGGGATGGGCGACGCTTTGGGGCGCTGGGCGAATTCGTTCCAACCGATCGCCTTTGGCTGAACGAGGCCGGCGGCGAGCAGGGCTTCGAGGGCTTTCTGGGCCGCGGGGAGAGGAGCCAGCAGGGCGGCCGCGATCTCGCGGGCGTTGGCCGGTTGTTCGAGGACGGAGAAGGCGGACCAGACCTCGGGAGGGAGTTCGAGGCCGGCGACCTTCGACTCGAAATCCTTGGCGCGTGTGTAGCGAACTTCGGGGTCGAGGGGCATGGGGCTGGAAAGAGAGGAGGGGGCGGGCGGGCGGGCTCTCAGGCGCCGGATCCTTGGGCGGGATCGTTGGCTTCGATCTCTTTGGTAAGCGCAATCAGGAGCCGTGAGGAGAACTTGTTCCAGGTAATGGGAAGCACGTAGAGCGGCACGTTGCGCACGGGTTGGACCGTGAGGGGCTTGGCGCGGAGCATGAAGGGGGGCGAGATCATGAAGCCGCCGCCGAGCTGTTCGCGGGCGTTGCCGGAAATGGTGTTGGTGATCTCGCCGACGAGTTCGGAGCAGAGGGTGTCGTCGGGCTTGGTCTCGCCGAGCGCGGGGAGCAGCGCGACGAGTTTTTCGCGGGAGGCGGTGTAGTAGATGTTTCCGCGATAGGAGCCGCTGATGCCGATGACGGCGGAGAAGCCGAGTCCGGCGGATTCGTTTTCGCCGCCGAGGTAGGGGGTGCCGAGGGCGGCGCCGCCGCCGGCCACGGCGTCGAAATAGCGAAGCGTGCTTTTGGAAAAGACCTTGAGGATGTAGTCTTCCATGGGTGCGGAGCGGAGGGTGCGTGGGCTCAGTCGCTGAGGATGTCGTCCAGAGCCTCGGTGATGCTCTCGATGCTGATGGGTTTGAGGAGGAAGCCGGCGGCGCCGCGTTTGATCGCCTCGACGGCGGTGGATTTGTCGGCGAGCGCGGAAACGATGAGGATGACGGCGCCGGGGTTTTTGCGGAGGATGCGGGCGACGGCGTCGAGGCCGTCCATCTCAGGCATGGTGATGTCCATGGTCACGACATCGGGTTTGAAGCGTTCGAACTCCTCGACGGCTTCACGTCCGTTCACGGCGACGCGGATCTCGGTGAATTTGTCCCCGGCGACGCAGCGTTCGATGGCGCGTCGCATGATGAGGGAGTCGTCGACGATGAGCAATTTCATGCGGAGGCGGGCTTGGACTGGGGCGGAAGGTAGATGCGGAATTCGCAGAACTGGCCGGGGGTGCTGTGGACCTCGAGGAGGCCGCCGGCCTCGTCGACGACCTTGGACTTGATGATGTCCATGCCCATGCCGCGGCCGGCGTGGTCGCCGACTTTCTCGGCGGTGGAGAAGCCCGGGGCGAAGATGAGTTTCGCGAGATCGTCCGGCGAGGCGGCGGGGGCGGCGGCGGCTTCGAGGAGGCCGGCGGCGACGCCGCGCTTGCGGATGGCCTCGAGGTTGAGGCCGCGGCCGTCGTCGCGGAAGGCGAGGCCGAGGAGGCCTTCGGGGGTGGGGGGAAGGCCGCGCACGGTGAGGGTGGCGACGGGGGGCTTGCCGGCGGCGGCGCGTTCGGCGGGCGTCTCGATGCTGTGGGCGAGGGAATTGCGCGTGAGCTGGATGAGCACGTCGCGCATGAGGTCGAAGCGGCCGAAGGAAACGGTGTGGACGGCGAACTCGTCGACGGAGAGGGAGGAGGCCTTTTCGAGGTCGCGGGCGGCGTTTTCGACGAGCTCCTGGAGCTTGCCGACGAAGGCGGCGGCGGGGGAGGAGACCGTGGCTTGCGCGGGGCCGCCCGGGGTGAGGGAGCGCAGTCCGGAGAGTTTGTCGCGGAGATCGTGGAGATCCATGAGGTCCTCGCGCAGGGAGGCTTCGCAGATGACGATGGGGAGGAAGTCGTCGCCGACGAGGCGCGGGCGGTCGAGGAGCTCGACGATCTTGGTCTCGAAGTCGTGGGCCGCCTTTTGGAAGTAGGCGAGTTTGAGGAGGGCGGCGTTGCCCTTGATGTTGTGGGCGGAGCGGAAGACGGTCTTGAGACGCTGGCGGAGGACCTCGGCGCTCATGGTGCCGATGCGGGCGAAGTCCTCGGTGCGGAGGGTCTGGTTGATGTTTTCCAGCTCGGTCTCGATGAGCTTGGCGAAGGTGGCGAGCTCGTCGGAGGGGATGTGGACGATGCCGAGGAGGATATCGAGCTGGCGCTCCTTGTGCTTTTCGGCCTCGCGGAGCTTTTTCTCGAGCTCGACCTGCTTGGTGATGTCGCGCAAGGCGACGAAGACGCGGATGACTTTGCCGTTTTCGACGATGCGGCGGAAGCTGAAGCCGAGGTGGCGGTTGGTGAAACCGCCCTCGGGGTTGACGAAGTTGACCTCGATTTCGCTGAGGGGGTTAACCTTGAGGACGGTCTTTTCCTTCTTCGTGATGTCGAAGAGGAGGGTGAAGTAGTCCTTCGTGGTGTTGAACATCTTCTCCGAGAGGAGGCGCTTGAGGATGTCGAAGAGGTTTTCGCCGGCGAATTCCTTGAGGCGGAAGATGTCGAAGAGGGCGCGGGAATGGTATTCGCCGATCAGGCCGTTTTCATCGACGAGGAAGAGCCCTTCCTGGACCGTCTCCATGATTCGGTCGGTCTCGGCCTTGGCGTTGGCGAGCTGCGCGGATTGCGCGGTGATCTTCAGGTTGCCGTCGGCGAGCTCGGCGAGGGCTTTTTCGCGGCGGAGGCGCTCGGCGCGGGCGCGTTGCCAGAGGAGGCAGCCCGGGACGATGACCACGCCGAGGGCGGCGTAGATTTCGGTGGTCATTCCCTCGGCGCGAATGAAGCCGCGGGCCACGATGCCGGCGGCCAAAAGCGCGACAAAGAAGCCAACCCACGTGTCGATATGACCTTGGGAAGCGGCTGGCGTGGGGGAAGGCGAAGCGGGAGCTGGGCTGCTGGTGACGGTCGGGAGGGGTTTAGACATGACGCGAAGCAGGTGCGGATTGAAGCGTGAGCCTTTTTTGACCTAGGTCATCTCGGGGTGATCGCTTGTAAAGCGAGGTGACCAAGGGGCGCGACAAACTGGGATAATTATTTTCGAAGGCGATGTTAATTTTCGGGGCGCAAGTCCATTTCTGAAAATTTTCTCGGATTTTAAATAAGCTTTTACCTGAGGCGTCGGAGTATAAGGGGCATAATCCCCAGCAGAAGCCGGGAGCCCCCGGTAATGCTGCGCATGCCGGCGGCTGGATTTCGCGCCTTGCGCCGCGGGCCGCCGGGCTGTGTTTCTCCCCGCATGAAGGTCACGTTCACCGTCAAGGAATACGCCCGCCTGCTTGAGCTCGTGTATCTGGGCTCGCGCGTCGTCGCCGGCAGCCGTCCGCCCGAGGAGGAAAATCCGCACCTGGCCCGCTACCAGGAGATTCAGCAAAAGCTCTTCGAGTTGGCGACGCCCTTGGGTTGCGCGGACTTCGTGACGGTGGCGAGCAACGGCCTGCTTACCCCCTCGGACAAGCTCACCGAGGACGAGCGCCTGCGGAAGATCGAGGGCGACAGCGCGAACGACGTGTTTTGGCACGAGCTGGTGGCGCGTCTTGCGGATCGCGATCTCGCGGCGGAGCAGGCGCGCAGCCACGCCGCGGGCAAGGGAGGTCCGCCGATCGACGCCGACGCGCGGCTCAAGGAGATCGAGGACGCGTATTGGGACGAGTTCGAGAAGCACGACCTCGCGCACTTCGTGTTGATCAAGGGCGCCAAGGGCTGAGCGGGGGAATGGCCGCGAAAACGCGCAAGAGGCGCAAAAGAATCTGAAACGCGAAGGTTTTGATTTTGCGGCTTCCGCGACTCTTTGCGGCCGGTCTGGATTTTCAAAAATGAGCTCCGAAGCCTACGCCAGGGCCTGCGCCGCCATCGACGCCGCGCACGCCGCCGATCCGAAACGCGCCGCCGACGGGCGCGCCGCCGAGCTGGTCTACGGCGAGCGCATCGAGGCCTGGGTGCTGAAGCTCGCGCCGGACGCGCCGGAGATCCTGCGGCTCGCCGCGCGTTGCCAGCACCTCGAGCGCTGGAAGACGCCACGCGACACCTACCCGATGGACAAGGCCGGTTACCACGCGTGGCGCCGCGGGCTTTACGTGAAGCAGGCGGAGCGCGCGCGGGAGATTCTGCTCGCGAGCGGCGTCGGCGAGGCCGAGGCGGCCGAAGTCGCGACCTGGGTTTCGAAGACCGGCTTGAAAACCAACGCCGGCACGCAGGCGCTCGAGGACGCGGCCTGCCTCGTGTTTTTGGAAAACGAGATCGCGGATTTCGTCGCGGCGCACGCGGACTACACCGAGGAGAAGTTCGTCGATATTTTGAAGAAGACCTGGCGCAAGATGAGCCCGGCGGCGCAGGCCGCTGCGCTGGCGCTGGATCTGCCTGCTCCGATCGCGACGCTGGTGAAGCGGGCCGTGGGCGGTTGACCGCGGTCGAAGCGTAGGATGGAACGCATTGTCCTCAATGCGTTCGGTTCGAGGGTCGGAAAGCGCGTTGGGGTCAACGCGCTCCACCTGACCTGAACGCTCGAGCTGCTCAGCGCTTCATGTTTTTCTTCAACGACGAGCAGCCGCAGCCTTCGTCGGAGGAGCCGCAGGCGCCGCTCGCGGAGCGGCGGTGTTTGCGCCAGGCACGCAGGAGCAGCCAGCCCGTGGCGAAGGCCACGATCAGGAATGCGAGCGGTGTTTGCCAATCTGCGGGCATGTAACGGCAAAGGATAGCCTCGGCGGGGCCGCGCACAAGGCGGCCCCTGCGAATCAGAATCCCAAGGCGCGGCCGATTTGGTAAACGACGAAGCAGGCGACCCACGCGGTGCCGGTCATGTAGACGAGTTGGAACAGGGCCCACTTCCAACCGCCGGTCTCGCGCTTCACCACGGCGATCGTGGCGATGCATTGCATGGCGAAGACGTAAAACACCATCAGGTTCAGGCAGATCAACGGCGTGAAAAGCTTGGTGCCGTCACGGCGCTCGGCGGAGCTGATCGCGACACGCAGACGCTCGCGCGTGACGAGTTCGTCGTCGGCTTCCTCGACGGCGAAGATCACGCCCATCGAGCTGTTGAACACCTCGCGGGCGGCGAAGGATTGGATGAGGCCGATGCCGATGCGCCAGTCGAAGCCGAGGGGCGCGATGAGCGGCTCGAGCGCGTGGCCGGCGCGTCCGGCAAAGCTGTGGGCGAGCTGCTTTTCCTTGAGCGTCAGATCGGCCTCGTTCTCCGCAGGTTCGGCGGCGGGAGCGTCCTGACCGGGGCCGACCGCGTCGACGGCGTTCGGGGCGGCCGCGACATCCGCGGCCTCGGGCAGCTTGGGATAATTGGCGAGGAACCAGAGGACGATGGAGAGCGCGAGAATGACGGTGCCGGCGCGCTTGATGAATACGAAGCCGCGTTCCCACATCTGAATCAACACGTCCCGGAAGCGCGGGAGCCGATAGGGGGGGAGCTCCATGATCATGAGCGGCGGCGCGCCGCGCAGGAGCGTCTTCTTGAAAAGCCAGGCGAAGAAGAAGGCGCCGATCGTGCCGATGGAATACATGATCAACATCAGGCTGACCTGCGTGAGCACGGGCACCTCGGTGGTGCCGGCGATGGCGGCGATGAGCAGCAGGTAGACCGGGAGTCGCGCCGAGCAACTCATGAAGGGGGCGACGAGGATGGTGACGAGGCGATCCTTCGGTTGCTCGATCGTGCGCGCGGCCATGACGCCGGGAATGGCGCAGGCGTAGGAGCTGAGAAGCGGGATGAACGATTTTCCGTTCAGGCCGACCTTGCTCATCACGCGGTCCATGATGAAGGCGGCGCGCGCCATGTAACCGGTGCTTTCGAGAAAGCCGATGAAGAGAAACAGAATCAGAATCTGCGGCAGAAAGACGACGACCCCTCCGACGCCGGCGATGGCGCCGTCGATCACAAGATCGCGTAGCGTGCCTTCGGGGATCGTCCCGGACACCAGGTTGGCGACCCAGGCGACGAGCGCTTCGATCCAACCCATGGGGATGCCGGCCAGCGTGAAAATCGCGAAGAACATCGTCGCCATGATCGCGGCGAAAACTACCCAGCCCCAAAGCGGGTGCGTGGCGACGGCGTCGATCTTGTCGCTGAGCGCGAGAGTGGCGTTCGCGGCGTGGGCGTGCTCGGCGCCGGCGGGCGGGATCACGACGTGTTGGACGAGTTTGCCGATGGCGTCGTAGCGGGCCGAGACGAGCGTGCCGCTCCAGTCGGTTTTATCGACGGTCCAGCGGGCTTTCCATGTGTCGAGGATCTTGCTCGTGGCCGGGGAAAGCGGCGTGGAGCCGGAGACGCGGAGCGGGTCGGGGTCGGTGAGGAGGAGCAGCGCCTCGGCGCGGGCGACGAGGGGGGCCTTGGCGTCGTTGGCGATGAGCGAGGCCTGCAACTCGGCGACGGCGGACGCAAGGGCGGCGGGGACGTCCCACGCATGGCGCGGCAGCGGGAGGTCGTGGCGCGAGAGGGCGAGCTTGAGCTCGAGCAGACCCTTGCCGTGGGCGGCTTCGCAGGGGATGACCGGGATGCCGAGCTCGTGCTCGAGGCGCGCGATGCGGATGTCGAGGCCCGCCTGGGCCGCGAGGTCCATCATGTTGAGCACGAGGACGACCGGGCGGCCGAGGTCGAGGATCTGGTGGACGAGGTAGAGGTTGCGCTCGAGGTTCGTCGCGTCGGCGATGCAGACGATGCGGTCGGGCATCGGCGTGTCGGCGCGGCGGCCGAGCAGCACGTCGCGCGTGACGGCTTCGTCGGGTGAGCGGGCGGCGAGCGAATAGGCGCCGGGCAGATCGATCAAGGTCAGCGGCTGTCCGTGCTGGGTGTAGGCCGTGCCGACCTTGCGCTCGACGGTGACACCGGGGTAGTTGCCGACCTTCTGCTTGAGGCCCGTGAGGGCGTTGAAGAGCGTGGATTTGCCGCAGTTGGGGTTGCCGACGAGGGCGTAAACGGGAGTGCGGGACGGGGCGGCGCTGGCCGCGGGGGCGGTGCTCATTTGTGGCGGCGACGGCGGACTAGGCGGAGATCTCGACGAGAGCCGCTTCGGATTTGCGAAGGGAAAGGCGGTAGCCGCGGACTTGGATCTCAAGCGGGTCGCCGAGCGGGGCGACGCGGACGAGCGTGACACGCGTGCCGGGAAGCATGCCCATCTCGCGCAAGCGGGTGAAGGCGGGGCCGGCCTGCGGATAGGCGCGGATCGTGGCGGAGGCGCCGACGGCAAGCTGGGCGAGAGTGGTGGCGGACATGGGAAAGAGCGTGGCGAAGAAGGCGGAACCGGGACGACAGGCCGGGAAATTCCCCTGAACCGCTAGGCGCGCAGCCCGGAGGGCTCGACGAGGATCGCTGCGGCGGCGTCGTGACTAAGGGCGAGACGACAACCGTTCACCACGCAGATGAAAGGGCCGCGGCCACCGATTTTGGTGACGAAGGCGCGTTCCCCAAAGCCCATCTCCCGAACGCGTTGGCAAAAAGCGGCCTCTCCGTTGAGCGCGCACACCCGGCCCGAGCTTCCGGCGGGAAGCTGGCAGAGCGGCAAGGGCTCGGGACGGAGACGATCAAGAGCGGCGGCAGGCACGGGAAAGCCATCCAACTAAGACTGAGTCTCACTGTCAACTGCCGGCCCGGTGCGGGTGCTGCGCAGGGCGATTACGTCTGCATGACAGGTGCTGGCCGGAAGCCGCATGGAAAGCGCGGCGACGCTGGCGCCCGGGCGGGGGCTGGGCTTGGGTTCGCGCCTTTTTCCGCATGGCGAATTCCGGCACCGAGGCATTTCCGAAGGCACGACGGCTCACCTGGCTTTGCTATGGGGCGATGATGTGCCTCGCGATCGGGCTGAATCTGTTGCCGGTGTTTTTGACCGCGCTGGGCGAACTCTACGGCGGTGCGGATGGCCTGAGCGGTGAGCAACTCGGGCGGCTGGGCGCGGCGGCTTTCGCCGGCTTGGTGGTGGGTATTCTGGTCACGGGGCCGCTGGCGGATCGCCGGGGGGCGAAGCCCTTCGCGCAACTGGGCAACGGGCTGATCGCGGGCGCGCTTGTCGCCGCCGGCTTGGCTCCTAGTTATGGTTTTTTGGGCGTCGCGCTGTTCGTGCTCGGGCTGGGCGCGGGCATTCTCGACATGGTGCTGAGTCCGGTGGTGGCGGCGCTAAACCCGGCGCGGCGGGCGGCGGCGATGAACTGGCTGCACTCCTTCTACGCGGTCGGCGCGGTGGTGACGATCCTCGCGGGAACGCTGGTGCTGCGGGCGGGTTTTGGCTGGCGGGCGGCGTGTCTCGTGCTCGCGCCGCTGCCGCTCGGGTTGATGGCGATGTTCGCCCCGCTGCGTTTTCCGCCAATGAGCGCGGAGGGCGGGGAACGCACACGACTGCGGGATTTGTTGCGCGACCGTTGGTTTTGGGGGGCGCTGGCGGCGATCTTCCTCGGCGGCGCGACCGAGCTCGGCATGGCGCAGTGGTTGCCGGCCTACGCGGAGACGACGCTGGGTTATCCGGCCTGGGCGGGCGGGGCGGCGCTGCTGGCGTTTTCGGTGGCGATGGCGCTCGGGCGCATGGTGGTGGGGGCGACGGAGGGACGAATGGATCCGCATCGCGTGATGGCCTGGGGCTGCGGGCTCACGGTGGTGTTTTTCCTGGTCGGCTCTTTCGCGTCTTGGTCGGCGCTCGCGCTGGCGGGCTGCGTGGCGGCGGGATTCACGGGAAGCTGTCTGTGGCCGACGATGCTCGCGGTCGCGGCGGACCGGCATCCGGAAGGCGGGGCGACGATGTTTGGCGCGCTCGCGGCGCTGGGTAACGCGGGCGGCATCGCGATGCCTTGGGTGGTAGGCGCGGTGGCGGATGTGAGCGACCTGCGCCGGGGCCTCGCGGTGTCTGCGCTCGCGCCGGCGCTGATGCTGCCGCTGGTGCTCCGGCTGCGTCGGCGCTGAACGCGGGAATGGAGCCGGCCAAGCCGCGCCAAAGTCGCACCCACCCCGGCCCAATGTTCGTAATACGAACATTACCGCGGACGGAGGTGCCGGCACGAAGGACGCGGACGGAGGATTGTCAGGGTTTTGTCAGGCGCTCGATTTTAGGAAAGCGGAGCTTATGAGGGGACTCGAACCACCCGCCCATGAAACCGTCTTCCCATTCCATCCGCTCGCTCGCGGTCTTCGCCGCCTTCGTCACGACCCTTCCGTTGGTAATCGTGCCCGCGGCCTCGGCGGCTTCCGCGAACGAGCCCGCGTCGGGCGCGGTTTCGGCCGACGCCGCGCGTTCCGTTTCCGCCGAATCGCGGCTCGTGGCGGCCACCGTCTACCCCGACCGCGCGGTCGTGAGTCGTGTCGCCACCGTGAAAATCGGCGCGGGGATCAACGAGGTCGTTTTCGCGGGATTGCCCGCCGGGCTGACCGACGACTCGGTGCAGGTGGCCGCGAAAGGAGCCGCCGAGGCGAGCCTCCTCGATATCGCGACGCGCCGGGTGTTCGTCGCGGCCGAGCCCGACGCCCGCGTGAAGGCGCTCGAGGATCGTCTGGTCGAGCTGCGACGCGACGAACGGACGCTGAACGACCAGAACGCGATCCTCGAATCGCAACGCGCGCTCGTCGGCACGATCGAGAAAGCCTACACGACGCCGGTCGGCGGCGGCGCGGGCGCCACTCCGCCGGCGCGACCCACGCTCGAGGATTACGCGAAGCTCCTGACCTTTTCCGCCGAGCAGCGCGCGCGCGTCGACGAGCAGGCACGCAAGCTGGAACGCGATCGCGCCGAGCTGGCGGAGAAAATCGCCGCGACCGAGGCCCAGTTGAACGAGATTCGCGGCAAGCAGCCCGGGCGGCGCGCGACGAAGGTCGTGAGCGTCCGGCTGGCCGCCTCGGCGGCGGGCGAAATCGAGGTGCGCCTCAGCTACGCGATCTCCGGCGCGAGCTGGACGCCGACCTACGACGCCCGGCTGCGCAGCGCGGAGCGCAAGGTGCAGCTCGACGCCTTCGGCCTCGTGCGCAACGCGACCGGCGAGGATTGGAAAAACGTGGAGCTCACCCTCTCGACCGCGCGCCCCGGCCTCGGCGGGGCGGCGCCGGAGGTCTCCGCCTGGTATCTGGACGCCGTTCAGCCGATGCGTCCCGCGTCCAGCTCGACGGTGATCGGGCTGGCGGGCTCCGCGTCCGAGCCCGCCGTTTTCAACAACCTCCGCATGCTCTCCGCCTCCTCGGAGCAAAGTTTCTCGAACAGATCCGCGGCGGCGCCCGCCAGCCCCGCGCCTGCGGAGGCGGCTTTCGCGGCGGCCGACGTCGCGGCGGCGGCGACCAGCGCGAATTTCCGCATCGCCACGCCGGTGAGCGTCGCGAGCGACAACGCCCCGCAGCGCGTGCCGGTCGGCGCCGGGACCTTCGCGGCCGGGCTCCAGTATCAGGCGACGCCCAAATTGCAGGAGACCGCCTACCTCGCGGCCTACGTGCTCAACACGAGCGAGCTGCCCTTCCTCGCCGGCGCGATGAACGTGTTTCTCGACGACACCTTCGTCGCCTCCTCGCGGCTCTCCACGACGATGCCGGGCGAGAAGTTCACGCTCAACCTCGGCGCCGACGAAGGCATCTCGATCAAGCGCAAGATCGTGTCGCGCTTCACCGAGGACACGGGCTTCGCGAACCGCGGCCGGCGCACGACCTATGACATCCTCGTCACCGTGACGAACAACAAGCGCACGGCCGAGCGCATCGTGGTGAAAGACGCCGCGCCGGTGCCGCGCGACGAGAAGATCATCGTGAAACTGCTCGCCCCGGCGGAGCGCGAATTGCTGAAGCCGGAGGAGGCCGCGGTGCAGCCGCCCAAGCCGGGCATCGCCCGTGCCGCCGACGGCAAGATCACCTGGCGCTTTGACCTGAAACCCGGCGAGAAGCGCGAGCTTCCGCTGAAGTTCAGCGTCGAGCACCCGGCGGATCTGGAAGTGTCGGGCATGGAGTGAGGCCGCGTTTGCGGTCGGGGCTTTCAAGGTGGGCGGGCGCGTCCCCGCGCCCGCTGCGTGAGAGCCCGCCCAAACGCGCGGCCCGTGGTTCGAGAGCCATCGAAACGCGCGGAGGGACCCGCGCGTCCACCTTTCGAAAAATGCAGACCTGAGGCGGGCCTGGGGCTTGTCAGGGTTTTGTCAGGCTATCGATCCGGCGCGGGACGAGGCGCATAAGCGGGGAGTCGTTCGACACCCATGCACTCCACGCTCTCTTCCTCGCGTTTTTCCACCGCGGTCCTGACCGCGTTTTTCTCGGCTCTGCCGCTTGTCGCCATCGATTCTTGTCTCGCCGTTCCCGAGCCCCTCGCCGCGCCGGCGGCGGGCGCGGAAGCGATCATCGCGGAGTCGCGGATAAAGGCCGCCACCGTCTACCCGGACCGCGCGGTGGTGAGCCGCGCGGCGAAGGTCCGTGTCGGCGCGGGGACGAGCGAGATCGTGTTCGCGGATCTGCCCGAGAGCCTGGCCGACGAATCGGTGCAGGTGTCGGCGCGCGGCGCCGTGGCGGCGAGCCTGCTCGATGTCGCGGTGCGGATGCGCTTCGAGACCATCGAGCCCGACGCGCGGCTGCGCGCCGCCGCGGAGAAGGTCGTGGAGCTGCGCCGGCGGGAACGCGCGCTCAACGACCAAGCCGGGGTGCTCGCCGCGCAACGAACCTTGGTGTCGGCGATGGAGCAGGCCCACCTCGCGCCCGCGGCCACGAAATCCGCGGGGCGGCTCACGACCGAGGATTACGCGAAGTTCCTGGGCTTTTCGGCGGAGCAGCGCGAACGGATCGAGGCGGATGCGCGCAAACTCGAGGACGCCCGTGCTGTGCTGGCCGACGAGATCACGGCGGCGCAAAAACAGTTCGCGGAGCTGCGCGGCGAGCAGCCGGGACGGAAGGCCACGAAAAAGGTGGCCGTGCGCCTGGCCGTGTCCGCCGCGGGCGAGCTGGAGCTCGCGCTGGCCTACGCCGTGCCCGGGGCGAGTTGGACGCCGGCCTACGACGCGCGGCTGCGGAGCGCCGAGAGGAAGGTCCAGCTCGACGCCTTCGGCTTGGTAAGGAATCGGACGGGCGAGGACTGGCGTGAGATCGAACTGACCTTGTCGACGGCGCGCCCGGGCCTGGGCGGTGCGGCGCCGGAGCTCGACGCGTGGCGGGTGGATGCGCCGGGCGGGATGCGCGAATCGTCGTCCATCTCCTCGTTTTTCGGCTTTTCCAAAAAGCCCAGGCGTCCCGATCCGAGTTCGACGGTGATCGGGCAGACTGGAACGCTGAACCCCGGTGAATCGATGGCCTTCGGCGGCGGGGCGGCGGACGTGGTGATGTCGGCCTCCGCTCTGTTGGCGAGCGAAGCGCCCGCCGCGCCTGTGATGGAGGAGGCCGGCTTCGCCGAGGCCGCGGCGGAAAGCGCGGCGACGAGCGCGAGCTTCCGGATCGCGACCCCGGTGACGCTGGCGAGCCACCACACGCCGCAGCGCGTGCCTCTCGGTGCGACGACCTTCGCGGCCGAGCTCGGCTACGAGTCCACGCCAAAGCGACAGGAAGCCGCCTACCTTGTGGCCAAGGTGAAAAATGTCGGAGAGACGCCTTTTCTCGGCGGAAACGTGAACGCGTTCCTCGACGAGGCCTTCGTGGCAAACTCGCGGCTGGAGACGACGATGCCGGGCGAGATCTTCGCGCTGCACCTTGGCGCGGACGAGGCTGTTTCGGTGCGCCGCAAGGTGCTCTCGCGCGTCACGGAGGACGCGGGGCTGGCGGGCAAGGGCCGGCGCACGCGCTACGACATCCTGATCACGGTGGTGAACAACAAGCGCACGGCCGAACGGATCACGCTGCGCGACGCGGCGCCGGTGGCGGGCGACGAGAAGATCATCGTGAAGCTGCAGTCGCCGACGGAGCGCGAGTTTCTCAAGGGCGAGGACGCCGCGGCGCTGCCGCCGAAGGCCGGCATCACCCGCGACGCGGAGGGACGGATCGAGTGGCGTCTTGATCTGAAGCCCGGCGAGAAGCGTGAGTTGCCCTTCAGGTTCAGCATCGAGCACCCGGCGAACTTGCCGGTGACGGGAGTGGACGGCGCGGGAACGCAGCCGATCATCCGCATCGATTGAGACGGGGCGCTCCGGCCGGGGCTTTCAAGGTGGTCGGGCCCGTCCCTGCGCCTGTGGTTCGAGGGTCGTCGCGACGGGCGGCGGGACCCGCCCGGCCACCTGGAAAGGGCGGTCGCCTCAGGCGCGCGTCACGTCGCGGATGGGATACTGCGTGACGGTGATGCCCTTGTTGCCGCGGCCGCCGACGGCGAGCTCGCTCAGGTCGAAGACGAACTCCTTCACGCGCGCCGAGCAGCGGCCGCTGAGGTAGATCGTCAGGGCCTTGGGCAGGCTGTCGGGATTCTTCGTCTCGTCGAAAAAGACGAGCTTCGAGCCTTCGCTGGCGGCGAGGTTGTAGACTTTTTCGCGGGTCATGCCGCCGAGCTGGAAGCGCTTGGCGAAGGCTTTGCCGCTCTCCTTGTCCTGGTAGACGATGGTGTAGAAACGGTCGTCGCCGTCCTTCGGCACGACGTGGAGGTGCTCGATGTTTTTGCCGACGAAAACCTTGTCGGCGACGCGCACGAGCTTGCAGGTGGCGTCCTGCATGAAGGCGACCACGTCGTCGAGCGGGGTGACGTCCTGCACGAACTCGAAGTCGTCCTTGCGGGTGTTGAGCGCGATGAAGCCCTCGGTCTTGTTGACGTAGAGCTTTTGGTTGGCGGTGACGACGGAGGCGGCGCTGATTTGCTCGAGCTCGTCGCTCTGGGTGCGGCGTTTGACGCCCTTGCCGAATTTTTCCTGGAGGCGCTCAAACCAGGCGACGGCGTAGTCGGTGAGGTGCGCGAGGTCGTGCTTCACCTGCTTCATCTCCTTTTCGAGGGCCTGGATGGCCTCGTCGGCCTTGAAGCGGTTGTAGGCGGAGATGCGCTTGATGCGGATCTCGGTGAGGCGGACGAGGTCGTCGTGCGTCACCTCGCGGCGGAGCTTTTTGACGTGGGGCTTCAGGCCCTCGGAGATTTCCTCCAACACGGCTTCCCAGGTCTTGGCGCCCTCGATGCGGCGGTAGATTTTTTCCTCGATGAAGATGCGCTCGAGGGAGTCGGCGTGCCACTGGTCGTTGAGTTCGGCGAGGCGGATCTCGAGCTCCTGGCCGAGAAGGGCCTTGGAGCGGTCCACGGAGCGTCGCAGGATTTCGGATACGCCCATGAAGTGCGGCTTGTCGTCGATGATGACGCAGGCGGCGGGGGAGAGCGTGACCTCGCAGTCGGTGAAGACGTAGAGCTGGTCGATGAACTTGTCGGGGTCGGCGGTGGAGCTGAGCTCGATGACGATCTCGACGTTTTCGGAGGTGAGGTCCTCGATGCGCTTCACCTTCAGCTTGCCCTTGGCGATGGCGCTTTCGATCGAGGATTTGAGCGACTCGGTGGTGGTGCCGAAGGGGAGCTCGGTGATGACGAACTGCGACTTGTTGCGCTGCTCGATCTTGGCGCGGACCTTCACCTTGGCGCCGCGTTCGCCGTCGTTGTAGTTGGAGAAGTCGGCGATGCCGCCGGAGGGAAAGTCGGGGCGGATGCGGAAGGTTTTGCCCTGAAGGTGATTGATCGCGGCGCGGCAGAGGTCGTTGAAGTTGTGCGGCAGGATCTTGGTGGTGAGGCCGACCGCGATGCCCTCGGCGCCCTCGAGGAGCGTGATCGGGAACTTGGCCGGGAGCGTGATGGGCTCCTGGGAGCGGCCGTCGTAGGATTTTTGCCAGAGGGTGGTCTTCGGGTTGAAGAGGACCTCGCGGGCGAAGGGCGTGAGGCGGCCCTCGATGTAACGCGGCGCGGCGGCGTCGTCGCCGGTGAGGGTGTTGCCGTAGTTGCCCTGGGGCTCGATCAGCCAGCCGCGCTGGCCCATGCCGACGAGGGCGGCGCCGATGGAGGCGTCGCCATGCGGGTGGAAGGCCATGGTCGCGCCGACGATGTTGGCGACCTTGTGGAAGCGGCCGTCGTCCTTGTCCCAGAGCGTGTGGAGGATGCGGCGCTGGACGGGCTTGAGGCCGTCGTCGAGGTGGGGGACGGCGCGGTCGAGGATGACGTAGCTGGCGTAGTCGAGGAACCAGTTGCGGTAGCTGTGCGCGAGCGGGGCGGCGTCGTTGTTCTGCGGGGCGACGGGCGTGGCGGCCTCGGCGGCGGGAAGCGCGGCGGGATCGCTTTCGGAAGGGGCGGGCGAGGCGGAGATAGACTCGGGCGTGGGCGCGGCGGCGGCGGCGGAGCCTTGGGGCGCGGGCTGGCCGGCGAGGGGGAGTTCAGGTTGGTCGTCGGAAGGTTTCTTGCCTTTGGACATCGAGAAAAGAGTGGGCGGGCCGGGTGGCGGCGGGTTGTGGTCGCGTGGTTTTGGGAGGGGAAAGGGACGAAGACGCGGGAATCGTCAATCGCGGGGATTGGCGAAGGCGGGGCGCGGGAAGTTTGTTTGCCGCCGGGGCGCGTGCGGGCGAAGGTGGCCGGACCATGACAACTACCCTGGTGCTTACCCTGATCGGACATGATCAACCCGGCCTCGTGCGCGTGGTGGCGGCGACCATCGCCGAGCACGGCGGCAACTGGCTGGAGAGCCGCATGTGCCGGCTGGGCGGGGAGTTCGCCGGTATCGTGCGCCTGGAAATCGATCCGTCGCGGGCCGACGGGCTGGCGACGGCGCTGCGCGGGCTGTCGGGGCTGCGCGTGGACGTGACGCGCGAGTCGGCGAGCGCCGGCGGGACGAACGAGGGCGGCGTGCCGGCACGGCTGGCGGCGCTGGATCTGGTGGGTTCCGACCGGCCGGGCATCCTGCGCGAGGTGTCGGGCGTGCTGGCGGCGCACGGGCTCAACGTCGAGGACCTCGCCAGCGAGCGCGTCGAGGCGCCGATGGGCGGCGGGAAACTTTTCCAACTGCGCGCCGTGGCCAGCGTGCCGGCCGGCGTGGAGCTGGCCAGGGTGCGCGCCGACCTCGAGAAGATCGCGGCCGACCTGATGGTCGAGCTGAAGCTCGAGGCGAAGCGGTGAGGTTTCGGCGGAGATCGGAATTTAACGCAGAGGCGCAGAGACGCGGAGGGATGGCGAGGGCGAAGGGCTTTCTTATCCCAAAGCTCCGCGCCTCCGCGTCTCTGCGTTAAAAATCAGCTTCGGTAGTCGGCGTTTTCGCTCACGTATTCGTGGGTGAGATCGCCGCCGAAAACCGTGGCGGACGCGGGGCCGGCGCCGAGCTCGACTTCGATCTCCACGCAACGCTCGTGAGGTGGGAAATCCACCGGCGGGGCGAAGGTGCCGTCCGTAGCCGGCTTGCTCTGGTAGAGCTCGGCCGACTTCAGGTGGGCGACGAGCGCGGCCTCCTTGTCGTAGTTCAGGCGGAAGGCGCCGTCGGCGAAGATCTCCTGGCCGCCGATGCGGGCGCGTAGGCGCGAGAGGTCGAGCGCGAGTCCGGCCGCGCCGACGTGCTTGCCGATCGCCTGCACGAGGCGGCCGACGTTCGGGTCGTTGCCCGCCATGGCGCATTTGAAGAGCGGGGCGTTGACGATGGCCTTGCCGAGCGAGACGGCGGTGGCGGCGTCGGGCGCGCCGGAGACGGCCACGCGCAGGACGTGGCGCACGCCCTCGCCGTTGCGGACGACGTCCTCGGCCAGATCGACGCACACGGCGCGGAGCGCGGCCTCGAAGGCGGCGAGATCGGCGCAGGGAACCTTGCCGGAGGAGACGGCGACGACGGTGTCGGAGGTGGAGGTGTCGCTGTCGATCGAGATGCGGTTGAAGGTCTCGCCGGCGACGCGCGAGAGCATGGCGCGGAGCTGGTCGCGCGGCACGGTCAGGTCGGTCAGGATGTAGACCAGCATGGTGGCGAGGTTGGGCTCGATCATGCCGGCGCCCTTGGCGATGCCGACGACGCGGCCGGCGCCGACCGAGGCGTAGCGAATCTTCGGATACAGGTCGGTCGTCACGATGCCCTCGGCGGCGGGCAGGATGGAGCCGGCGGCGAGCGCGGAGGCCGCCTTGGGCAGGTTCTCGACCATCGCCTCGACGGGCAGGCCCCACCCGATGACGCCGGTGGAGCAGGGAAGGATCTCGGTCGGGGCGAGCCCGAGCAACTTGCCGGCGGCGGCGCAGACGGTCTCGCTGGCCTCGACGCCGCCGGGGGCGCAGACGTTGGAGATCTTGTTGTTGATGAGGATGGCGCCGAGCTTCGGTTCCGCCAGGCGTTTGCGGCCGACGATGACGGGGGCGCCGGGGAAGGCGTTTTTGGTGAAGACCGCGGCGAAATCCGGCGTGGGCTCGTCGAGGGCGATGAGCGTGAGCGTCATCTTGGACGGCTTGGGCGCTTCCTTGGGCGTGAAATCGAAGCGCGCGGTGCCGACTCGGAAGACCTGCGGGAGGGCGGCCTGGGCGGCGAGCCAGGCGCGATGGGCGTCGCGGGAAGTGAAGGTGTTCTGGGTGCTGGGCACGGCGCGATCAACAAGCGCCGGCGCCGGGAAGTGAAGGGGAAATTCCGGCCGGCGAATCCGGAGTATCCGTTACGCTTGGAGATTGTGATGGAAAAGCCGGCCGGCGGTGATTTACCCGACGATTCCAGTCCACCTTTGATGAACGTTTCCGAAATCACCGCCAAGGCCAAGGTCCTCCTCGAAGCCCTGCCCTACATCCAGGATTTCCGCGGCTCCACTTTCGTCGTGAAATACGGCGGCAGCTTCATGGACGACCCCGATCCGGCGGTCCGTAACCGCGTCGCCTACGACATCGCCTTCCTCGCCGCGTGCGGGATCAACGTCGTCGTCGTCCATGGCGGCGGCAAGGCCATCACCAAGGCGATGGAGCAGGCCGGCCTGAAGTCGCAGTTCGCGTCCAACGGCATGCGCATCACCGACGAGGCCACGGTCGGGATCGTGAAGAAGACCCTCGACGAGATCGTGAACAAGGATGTCTGCGACGCCATCTCGCTCGCCGGCGCCAAGCCCAAGGGTCTCGCCGGAGACACCGTGCTCGTGTGCGAGAAGCTCACCGAGGACGACAACGGCGTGAAGGTCGATCTCGGCTACGTCGGCGAGGTCGTCGAGGTGAAGGTGAAGCTCATCAAGAAGGAGATCGCCGACGGCAACGTGCCGGTGGTGTCCCCCGTGGCCGAGGGCCGCGACGGCAAGCCCTACAACGTCAACGCCGACCTCGTCGCCAGCCGCGTGGCCGCCGCCCTGCGCGCGCGCCGGCTCGTGTTCATGAGCGACGTCCCCGGCCTGTTGGCCAACCCGCCCGACGCCGAGTCGCTCATCTCCACGCTGAAGAGCTCGCAGGTCGACGACCTGAAGCGCCGCGGCGTGATCGACAAGGGCATGCGCCCGAAGGTCATGAGCGCCGTCCGAGCCCTTCAGGAGGGCGTGCAGCGAGTGCACTTCATCGACGGCCGCCTGCCGCACTCGCTCCTGCTCGAGATCTTCACCGACAAGGGCATCGGCACCGAGATCGTGCAGGGCTGAAGGAGCCCCTTCCCGAAAATCAACACCCGGATCGACGGACGGCGGCTCGCAAACGCGGGGCCGCCGTTTTGTTTTCCAGCAACCGCCCGCCATCCCTCTCTCCTTTTCTCCACCCATGAGCCAGACCCAGATCACCCAGACCGCCACCGAGGCCGCGTATGACACGTATGTGCTGCGCAACTACGGCCGCCCCGCCGTCACGCTGGCGCGCGGCGAGGGCTGCCGCGTGTGGGACGACGCGGGCAAGCGCTACCTCGACTTCGCCTCCGGCATCGCGGTCAACGCGGTGGGCCACGCGCATCCGCGCTGGGTGAAGGCCGTTTCCGAGCAGGCCGCCACGCTCGCGCACGTGAGCAACCTCTACCGCAACCCGCTCCAGGGCGAGCTGGCCAAGCGCCTCGTCGCGCTCGCCGGGCCCGGTCGCGTCTTCTTTTGCAACTCCGGCGCCGAGGCCCACGAATGCCTGCTCAAGCGCGCGCGCCTGGCTGGCGTCCGGAAGACCGGCGAGGAGGGCAAGTGATTCAAGGTGATCGCCGCGAAGAACGCCTTCCACGGCCGCACCTTCGGCGGCATGAGCGCGACCCCGCAGGAGAAGATCCAGAAGGGCTTCCGTCCGCTGGTGCCGGGCTTCGCGTTTGGCGAGATCAACAACCTCGCGAGCTTCGAGGCGCTGATCGACGAGCAGACGGCTGCGATTTTCATCGAGACGATCCAGGGCGAGAGCGGCGTGACGCCGGCCACGCCCGAATTCCTCCTCGGGCTGCGCGCGCTCTGCAACAAGCACAACCTGTTGCTGATGCTCGACGAGGTGCAGTGCGGCGTGGGCCGCACCGGAAAATTCTACGCCTTCGAGCACGCGGGCGTCCGTCCCGACGCGATCGGCATGGCGAAGGGGCTCGGCGGCGGCTTCCCCATCGGAGCGATCTGGATCGGCGAGGGCGCGGCGGATCTCTTCCAGCCCGGCATGCACGGCACGACCTTCGGCGGCACGCCGCTGGCCTGCGCGGCGGCGCTCGCGACGCTCGACATCATCCGCGACGAGAAGCTCTGCGAACACATCCTGCGCGTCAGCCCGGCGTGGCACGCGGCGCTGGCGGGCCTGGCGCACGAGTTTCCGGCGCAGCTTTCCGGCGTGCGCGGGCTCGGCTTCATGGTGGGCCTGCAACTCACGAGCGATCCGGCGCCCTACGTCGCGGCGATCCGCGAGGCGGGGATGCTTTGCCCGATCGCCGGCGGCAACGTGATCCGGCTGCTCCCCCCGCTGGTGGCGACGGAGGCGGAGCTGGCCGAGTCGGTCGAGATCCTGCGCAAGGTTTTCGCCGTGAAAGCGGCGGCCTGAGCTCAGGCGTCTTAGGTGGGCGGGCGCGTCCTTGCGCCCGCCGCTTGGGAACCGAGCCACGGGCGGAGGGACCCGCCCGTCCACCCATCCAAACTCAACCAGCGTCCGCCGTGAAAAAACGTCATGTGGCCCGGGCGGCGACTCTCCTTCAGCTAGTGCTCGCGGTTGGCTGTTTTGCCGTCGAACCAAACGCGGCGGTCAGCTGGCGCCAGGACGTCTACGTGTGGCAACGCGCGCCGAGCGAGGAGCTCCGAAGCGCGCTGCGGGAGAGCCGGGAAGCGGTGGACGGTTTTTATCCGCTGGCGGCCGAGCTGTTTTGGACGACGGGCGGAAAGGCGGAGATTTTCAGGTCTCCTCTGGATCACGGGTCCCTGAAGGCGAGCGGCCGGGCGGCGGGTGTCGTCATCCGCATCGGGCCGTTTGGCGGGCCTTTTGCACGGGATGACGAGCGAGCGCGGACGGTCGTGAAGCTGGCGCGCGATGCGCTGGAGTCGGCGCGGCGCGCGGGCTGGGATCCGGGGGAGCTTCAGGTCGATTTCGACTGCGCGGAGCGCTCGCTGGCCGGCTACCGCGAATGGTTGCTCGCGCTGCGTGAGGCGACGGGCGCGAAGACGAGGCTGGTGTTCACGGCGCTGCCGGCGTGGCTGCGCCACCGCGAGGAATTTGTGGCGCTGGCGGGGGCGGCGGACGGCTACGTCCTGCAGGTCCACTCGCTGGAGAAACCGAACGGCGGCCCGGACGCTCCGTATTCGTTGTGTGACTACGGGAAGACGCTGGCTTGGACCCGACGCGCGGCGGAGACGGCGCCGGGGCGGCCGTTCCGGGTGGCGCTGCCGACCTATGGTTACCGGCTAGTTTTCAACGCGGCGGGGGATTTTGTTTCGCTTTCGGCGGAGACGCCCGCGCCGAGATGGGCGGGCGGGCGGACTCGGATCGTCCGGAGCGATCCGGCGGAGATGCTGCGGATCGAGCGCGCGCTGGCGGCCGAGCCGCCGCCGGGTTGCGAGGGCGTGATCTGGTTCCGGCTGCCGGTGGAGGGGGATCGGCTGAACTGGGACATGGCGACGTTTCGGAAGGTGCTCGCCGGGGAGGCGCCGCGGGCGCGTCTGGAGGTGGAGGCGCGCTGGAGCGAGCGCGGGCTGGCGGAGATCGTCGCGGTGAACCGCGGCGAAACCTCGGAGCCGGCCCCGGCCCGGGTGCGTGTTTCCTGGCCGGAGCAGGCGCGGTTCCTGGCGGCGGACGGGCTGGGCGGCTACGAGCCGGCGCGGCGGGGGGCGGAGCGAACCTTGGAGCTGAAAGGCGGCCCGGAGGCGCAAGAGGACTTGCTTGGTCCGGGAAAGAGCCGAGCGATCGGCTGGTTGCGTTTTTCCAATGAAACCACGGTCGAGGTCATGCGGGGAGAGGGCGATGAGGCGGATTAGTGTCTTCGCGCTGGGCTTGGGGCTGGCGGCGAGCGTGCCTGCGCGCGCGTGCGGCCCGTTTTTTCCCAATCGTTATCTCGACGCCGGGGCGGAGCAGTTGCTGGCGGCGCCGGACGCGGTGTTCGCGGAGGAGCTCATGCGTCTGCTGCCGCCGGGGACGGAGCGCGTGCCGGAGCGAGAGTATGGCTGGCGGGCGTCGAAGCCGGAAACGGTAGCTGCGGAACGCACGGCGGAGGCGGATGCGGGCGAGCTGCGCGAGGCGCTGCGAGAAGCGGGGCGCGGCGAACGCGAGGCGGAGGAGTTGACCGCCGCCTATCGCCGGGCGCGGTCGGAGGGAGCGGAGGCTCCGCCGGGAACGCCCGGAGAATTCGCGCGGTATCTGCGCGGGGCGCTGGCTTGGAAGCGCGGCGAAGCGGAGGCGGCGCGAGCGGCTTGGCGGGAGTTGCTGGAGTTGCCTGCGGCGGAGCGTCGCCATCGTTCGGTATGGGCGACCTACATGCTGGGCCGCTCGTATCTCGTGCTTATGACGGGCGGCGATCCGGCTTCGGACGAGGCGAACACGCCCGGGGACGAGGCGAAAGAGGCCTTGCGCTGGTTTGCGCGCACGGAGGAGCTGGCGGCGGAGGGCGCGTCGGATGCGCTCGGGCTGGTCGGCGAGGCGAAGGGGTGGAGGGCTCGTTTGTTGGCGGAGCGCGGCGATTTCACGGGCGCGGCGGCTTTGTATTTCGATCGCTTGGCCGCGGGTGACGACACGGCGGCGCAGTCTTTGCGAAGGCTGGCGCGTCGGATCGACCGCGAGGCCTATGGGGACAAGCTCGAGGCGTGCGTGCGGGATGCCGGGACGCGCGGGCTGGTGGTGGCCTTCCTGTTGTCGCGAGGGAAACCGACCTACGATTACGACGACCGGGAATCGGAGTGGGCGAGGCGGGCGCGCGCCTGGGCGCTGGCGATTCATCGCGCGGGGGTGCGAGAGCTGATGGGAGCGGATCGGCTGGCATGGTTGGCCTACGAGGGCGGGCTTTTCCGGCTGGCGGAGGATTGGTTGGTGATCGCGCCGGCGGCCTCGGCGGAGGCGGATTGGTTGCGCTCAAAGCTGGCCTTGCGCGGGGGTGACGCGGCGAAGGGCGCGGCGTGGCTGGAACGCGCCTTGCGCGAAGGTGGTTTGCAGGGCGAGCAGCGGAAACTGGCGTGGGCGGAGCTGGGCAGGGCGCGGCTGGCGCTGGACAGGCCGGTCGGGGCTTTTGAGGCGTTTGCGGCGGGTGAGCATCAGGAAGACGCGACGTATGTCGCGGAGCGGGTTTTGACGCTGGAGGAACTTGTGCGCGTGGTGGACGAGGCATCGGCTCGTGTGGTCGATCAGGAGGCTAAAGAGGCCGGCGCGGGGAGCACGTGGGCGCGGGATCTGTTGGCGAGGCGACTGGTGCGCGGGAATCAAGGCGCGAGGGCCTTGCCCTACATGCCGGAGTCGGTGCGCGAGAGACTGGCCGCTTATTTGGAAGACATCCGCATCGGCTTCGATTCGGAGCGGCCGGCGAAGGAGCGCGCGGTGGTTTTGTGGCGTGCGGCGCGGCTTATGCGAGAGGAGGGCGCTTCGTTGGTGGGTTCGGATTTGGATCCCTACTGGAGCGCGTGGAGCGAGGCCTTTGCCTTCGATACGGCCGTGAAGCTGAGGCTGGGGGTGCCGTTGCTGGAGGGCGGGATCTTTGCGCCTACGGCGGATGAGCAGGCTCGTTTGCGGGCCAATCCTGCGCCGGAGAAGGGCCGCCATTACCGTTACCAAGCGGCGGAGCTGGCGTGGTGGGCGGCGTCCTTGATGCCGGACCAGACGGAGGAGACGGCGCGGGTTCTGTGGGAGGCGGGCGGGTGGTTGAAGGCGCGCGATCCGAAGGCGGCGGAGCCGTTTTATCGGGCGATGGTGCTACGTTGCGGAGAAACGACGCTCGGGCGCGAGGCGGCGCGGCTGTGGTGGTTTCCGCGGGAGGCGGGCGGCTCGTCGGCGGAATGAGCGGACGTGGCGGGGCCGGGAGCTCGCGGCGGGCTCAGAGTTTTTCCCGCAGCGCGAAAAACACCTCGCGGTCGACTTGGAGCAGGGCGGCGACGAGCGCGAGCGGGGGGCGCTCCATGGGCAAGGTCTCCTTGACCTGCACTTCGGGAGGCAGGGCCTGGCCGAGTTGCGCGAGCTCCGCGGCGGCTTGCGCGGCCACTTCCACGGAGGCGGCGCGGCGGGCGGCGATCCAGAGGCCGAGGAGCAGGCGCGGATCGGAGCGCGCGTCGGACGGGAGCCGTGCGGAAAACTCGCGCAGGAGCTCGGCGTCGGGATCGCGCACGAGGGCGGCGACTACCTGCTCGCGGGCCTCGGCGCGTCCGAAGAGGGTGCGCAGCGCCTCGCGGGCTCCTTCGGGATGGCCGGCGGCGCGGAGCAGGGCGTGGCTCAAGAGGGCTACGTCGCCGGGAAGCGGCGGATAGGCGGTGGAGAGGGCGGCTTCACGCGCGCGTCCGGGCTCCTTGGCATCAAGCCAGGAAAGGGCGAGGAATCGACGCGCGGCGGCGCCGGGGAGGGCGCCGGAAAAGGCGAGCAGTTGATCCGCGGCGGCGATGAGGTCGCCGCGATCGATCGCGTGGCGGGCGGCGAGCGCGAAGGGAAGTCCGGGATGCGGGTAACCGGAGGCGGGAGGCTGGGCGAGAAGGGCGCCGGCGACGCCGGGGTGGCGGATGCTTTCGAAAAAGGCGCGCAGCCACAACTCGCGCGGAACGCCGGGGCTGGAGAGCTGCTCGAGCGCGAGGCGCGCGAGTTCGTGGGGGCGATTGGCGATCAGCAGATCATCCATCCAAGCCACGGCCAAGGCGGCGGCGCGCCCGGGTTGAGCGGCGAGAGTCGAGGCGTGCAGTTCATCCGCCAGGCTATGGTAGCCGCCCAAGGTGGCGAGACGGGCGAGTTCGAGGTTGGACTCCGCGGTGCCTCGACCGGTTTGCGCGGCGCTCAGCAGGGCGACCGAGGCGGAAGCGGGGTCGTGGCCGGCGATCGCCCGAAAGGCGAGTTT
>CBIHRE010000003.1:0-27762 GCA_966212385.1 uncultured Akkermansia sp.
ATGCGATGTGCGGCGACTCGACCATGGAGGTGTGCGTGCCGGGCACGGGCACGAGGGAGTTGATCGGCACGGAGTCAGGCTGCGGCGAGAGCGAGGCAAGTTCGAGGAGGAGCTTCAACCGGTCGTCGACCGTCTCTCCCATGCCGAGGATGCCGCCGCTGCAAACCTGCAGGCCGGCGCGGCGCACCGCCGCGAGCGTGTCGAGGCGTTCGTCGTAGGTGCGGGTCCCGATGATGGACGGGTAGTATTCGCGCGACGTATCCAGATTGTGGTTATACACCTTGCAACCGGCATCCTTCAGGCGCGCCGCCTGGTCCTCGCGCAGCATGCCGAGCGTGCAGCAGACCTCGAGACCGAGGCTGGAAACGCCGCGCACGGTCTCGAGCACGGAGTCGAACTGCGCGCCGTCGCGCACCTCGCGCCAGGCCGCGCCCATGCAGAAGCGCGAGGCGCCGCCGGCCTTCGCGGCGCGGGCCGACTTCAGGATCGCGACCGTCTCCATGAGCGGAACCGGCTCCAGACCGGTGTCGTGGTGGGCCGATTGCGGGCAATAGCCGCAGTTCTCGGGGCACTTGCCGGTCTTGATCGATTCGAGCGTGCAGAGCTGCACGCCCGCGGAGTCGTGATGACGACGGTGCGTTTCCTGGGCGCGGAACATGAGCTCCGGAAAAGGCAGATCGTAGAGGGCCCGCAGGGCGGCGAGATCAAGCGCGGGACGCGAGGGCGTCGGGGTCTGGGTCGTCATGAGTTGAAAGGGTTTTCCCCGCCGAGCGTCGGGAGGGTGTCGTCGATCGCGCGACGGGTGCGCAGGACCAGCTCCGCCAGTTCCGCCTCCGAAAGGCAGAGCGGCGGAACGAGCAGCAGCGAATCGCCGAGGGGCCGCAGGATCAGACCATGCGCGCGGGCGCGCAGGCACACCTGCAAACCAGCGCGCAGCCCGGGATCGTAGGCCGCGCCGTCCGCGCGGCGGAGATCGATCGCGGCGGCGAAGCCGCGCTGACGCAGCTCGGCCACGTGCGGATGGCCGTCGAACGACGCGATTTCGCGACCGAAATACGCGGCGCGGCGGGCGAGGGTTCCCTCGGCGATGAGCGCACGGAGTTTCCGCAGGCTGGCCAGCGCCACCGCGCAAGCGAGCGGGTTGCCCGTGAAGGTGTGTCCGTGAAAAAAGGCGCGGCCGGATACATAGCTGCCGAGAAACGCGTCGTGGATCTCGTCGCGCGTGAGCGTGGCCGCGAGCGGCAGATAGCCCGCGCTGAGGCCTTTCGCCAGACAGAGAAAATCCGGATTCACGCCCTCCTGCTTGCTGACGAGGACCGAGCCGAGACGCCCGAAACCGGTGAAAACCTCGTCGAGGATGAGATGCACCTCGTGCTCGGCGCAGAGCGCGGCGACGGCGCGCAGGAAGCCCGGCGGTTGCAGGCGCATTCCGGCCGCGCCCTGCACCGAGGGCTCGAGGATCAGGCAGGCGGTGCGGCCGGCTTCGCGCGCGAGCAGTTCGCGCAGGGCGCTCAGGCTCGCGGTCGCGTCCGCCTCGCGGACGATGCCGCCAAACTCGCGGCAGAGAGGCGCGGGAAAATGCGCCGATTCGAAGCACCAAGGGCCGAAGCGCCCGTGGAAGAAGCCGCAGTCGCCGACCGACATCGTGCCAAACGTGTCGCCGTGATAGGCGCCGCGCATGCCGATGACGCCGGTCTTTTCGGGGCGGCCAAGCAGTTGCCAAAATTGAAAGGACTGCTTGAGCGCCACCTCGACCGCACCGGCGCCGTTGTCGCTAAAGAAGACTTTGCCCAAGCCCGGCGGCGCCTCGGCGGCGAGCTCCGCGGCGAGTTCGGCCGCAGGTCCATGCGCATGACCGAGCAGCGTGGTGTGCGCGACGGCGTCGAGCTGGGCGCGCAGGGCCGCGTCGAGATCCGGGTCGCGATGCCCGTGGACGTTGGTCCAAATCGAAGCGTTGCCGTCGAGGTATTCGCGGCCCTCGCCATCGAAGAGCCAGCCGCCGCGCCCTCCGGCGATCACCAAAGGCGGCAGGGAGAGATACTCCCGCATCTGCGCGAAGGGATGCCAGACGTGCCGCCGATCCTTCGCCACGAGGTCGTCGGTCGTAGCGCGGTCGGAAACGGGCGCGGGATTCATTGTTAATTAATTTAGAAGCGAACTTAACCAAGGTTCCCCAAAAAAGCCTCTCCGGATGGAGAGGCTTAACAAGTGGAGACCGGAAGCCTTGCGCGTAGGGACTCTCAGGCGTCGCCGTCGTCGCCGATGGCCTCGACCGGGCAACCCTCGAGGGCCTCGCGGCAGAGCGAGATCTCTTCCTCGGTGGTCGGCTGCTTGTGGACGAAGGAGTAGCCGCCCTCGTCGTGGCGCGTGAAGAAATCGGGAGCGGTCTCGCGGCAGAGATCGCAGTCGATGCACTGTTGATCGACGTAGAACTTACCCGCGACGTTCTGATCCCACTTGTCGGATTTGTTGGCCATAATTCGTGCGGAGCAAAGGCCGGCGTTTTTCTCTGTCAAGATGCCTCCTCGGGACGGCGTATTTTCGCCAAGAAGCGAGGCTCCGGGGCGCGCGCAAGCATCGGGGCGATATTCATGACGCGGAAGCCGCGCGGAATCGCCGCCGCCCTTGAGTTCGCATGCCTCCCGTCTACCGTCACCGGACGATGTTGTCCGATCGTTCCTATATGCGCCGTGAAACGGACGAACGCCCTGTTCGTTTCCTCGCCTGGTTTTTGGGCGTGATCGCCGTCGTGTTCGTGCTCCAGCGCGTGGCCGAGGTGTTTTTCCGCTCGGATGCGCTGCTGCGTTATGGAGCGCTTTCGGCGGACGAACTGCGAGACGGGCAGGTCTGGACGCTGCTTTTCTACGCGTTGCTGCACGGGAACCTGACGCATCTTCTGATCAACGGCCTCGGATTGTTTTTCGTCGGCCGCATTCTCCAGGATGCGCTTGGATCGACCCGCCTGGCTTGGCTCACGGTGGTAGGCGCGCTCGGAGGCGCCGCGGCTTGGCTCGCGGTTTATTTCAACCGGCCCGGAAGCGTGATCGGTGCCTCCGCCATCGTGATGGCCTATCTCACGGTCTTCGCCTGCCTCTATCCATGGCGACGCGTGACCCTGCTCGTGTTTTTCATCATCCCGGTCACGATCCAACCTGTGTGGCTTATCGCCGTCGTCGGCGGGATGGAGCTCATCGGCTTTCTCCTCAAAGAGCTGCCCGGATCCGGCACCTTTTACGGAATCACCCACGCCGCCCACCTTGGCGGAATGGCCGCGGGCTGGCTTTTTTATCGCTTTGCGATCGTCGCGAGACGCTCCCGAAGCGGCGCATCCATCGAGGCACCCGCTTGGTTGCGCAAACGCGGCGCGCGACCCGCCCCGGCCTACACGGTCAACATCGAGCCCGTCGCCTCCGCCTCCCCTCCCCCGGCCGCCACCACCCGCACGATCCCCCAGGCGCCCGCCTCGGCGACGGCGCGAGCCGCCATGCCTCCGCCGAGCTCCGTCCCCCGTGAAGCGCTCAAGGCCGAGGTCGATCGCATTCTCGACAAGATAAGCCTCCACGGCATCGCCTCGTTGAGCGACTCCGAGAAACGCGTCCTCGACGAAGCTCGCCAACAGCTTAGCCACCGTTGAACGTGCCCGCGCTTTCCGCGCGCTCTGCGTGGTTACGCCTCCTTGCGCAACTTTTCCCCTCCCCGTCTTTCCCACCGTTTCATGCGATTCCGCAGCCTCCTTCCCGCGCTCCTGCTCGCCCCGCTGTTTTTGTTCGCCGAGCCGCCGCCCGCGCCCCCCGCCCCCGCGACACCCGCCGCTCCCGCGCCCGCCGCCACACCGGCGACCGGATCCCCTCGCAAACTCGAGCCCTCGGCCTCGCTCCAACAGGAGTTGAAAGCCCTGATGCGCCTTCTCGAAGAGGTGCATTTCAACCGGGACAAGGTGACCCCCGCCTCCTTCGCCGAGCTCATCCCGAACACGTTCAAGGCCCTCGACGGCCAAAAGCTCTTCCTCCTCGCCTCCGACCTCGCCGAGTTCCAGGAGCGCCATCGCCCGGAGTCGCTCTACTACACCTTGTCGCAAGCCGGACGCCTCGACGCCGCCTTCGCGATCTACGCCCGCTATGAACAACGCATCCGCGACCGTGTCGCCTGGATCCAAAAGCGCCTGAGCGGCGACTTTGATTTCAAGACCGACGACTCCTACGAATTCGACCGCCGCGAGCTCCCCTGGGCCGCCGATGCCGCAGCGGCCGACGCCCTTTGGGAAAAACGCCTCAAATTCGAGCTTCTCCAAGAGCTTCTCAACTCCAAGGCGCACGAAATCGCCGACAAAGCGTGGGAGCCGAAAAAAGAGGACGGCGCCGCTCCCGCTCCATCTCCCGACACCGGCAAACCCGCTGTCGAATCCCAACCGCCGGCCGCCAAGGCGCCGGTCTCCCCCGAGCAGGCCCTCGCCGACGCCAAGACCACCGTCCGTAAACGCTACGAACGCCTCCTGCGCAACCTCGACGACTTCGACGCCAACGACGTCGCCGAGGTGTTTCTCACCTCGATCGCCGGCCTCTACGATCCCCACTCCACCTACTTCTCGCCCGACACCTACGAGGACTTCGGCATCAACATGCGCCTCCAGCTCTTCGGCATCGGCGCCCTGCTCGGTCTCGAAGACGACGTCTGCGTGCTCAAGGAGATCATCCCCGGCGGCCCCGCCGATCTTTCGCGCCAGCTCAAACCCAACGACAAAATCCTCGCCGTCGCGCAGGGCGACGGAGAGTTCGTCGAGATCGTCGGCATGAAGCTCCGCCGCATCGTCCAGATGATCCGCGGCGAAAAAGGCACCAAGGTCCGACTGCTCGTGCAGCCCGCGGACGCCGCCGACACCGCCGTCCGCCGCGAGATCCTGCTCGTGCGCGACCTCATCAACCTCGACTCCGCCCGCGCCCACGCCGCCGTCTTCCACGTGCCCGACGCGAACGGCCAGACCCACCCCTACGGCGTCATCACCCTGCCGACCTTCTACGGCCGCGAACGCGAGAACGCCAAGGACCAGAACTCCGCCTCCGCCGACATCGCCGAGCTCATCACCCGCCTCAAGGCCGAGAACGTCGAAGGCATGGTCCTCGACCTTCGTCGCAACGGCGGCGGCCTTCTCTCCGAGGCCGTCTCCCTCGCCGGCCTCTTCATCCCCTCCGGCCCGATCGTGCAGATCAAAAACTACGCGGGCGAAGTGAAGATCGACGAAGACACCAACCCCGCCGTCGCCTACGCGGGCCCCCTCGTCGTGCTTACCGACCGATTCAGCGCCTCCGCGTCCGAAATCGTCGCCGGCGCCCTCCAAAACTACGGCCGCGCCGTCGTCGTGGGCGACAGTTCCACCCACGGCAAGGGCACCGTCCAGACCGTCATCGAAATGGATCGTGTGATCCCCGCGCGCAACCGTCTCGGCGCCACCACCGGCGCCACCAAGGTGACCGTGCAAAAATTCTACCTGCCCAACGGCGCCTCCACGCAACTCAAGGGCGTCGTCCCCGACATCGTCATCCCCTCAATCGACGAGTTCCTGCCCATCGGCGAACAAGACCTCCCCCACGCCCTCGTCTGGGACGAGATTTCCACGAGCTTTTTCGATGCCACCCCCATCCCGCCGAAAGATCTCGTAAGACTCCGCGGCCAATCCGCCGAACGCATGGAGAAACTGCCCGAGTTCGCGCTGCTCAAGAAGTCCATCGACCGCTTCAAGGAACGTCAGGCGGAGAAAACCATCTCGCTCAACCTCGAGACGCGCCGCGCGAGCAAGGCGGAGGACAAGGCCTTCGCCGACGCCGCCAAAGCCGAGCGCAAGGCCTTGGAGGCGACCGAAACCTACGCCTTCAAGGAAATCTTCATCGCCCCGCCGCCGCCCCCTCGCATCAAAGCCGAGAAGAAAGCCGGCGACGACAGCTCGGGAGATCCTGACGCCGGCCTGGATGGCGAAGACGACGACGAGTCCGACGCCCGTTACCGCAAGATGGACGTCTACCTTCGCGAGAGTCTTCGCATCTTGCAGGACGTCAGTTCGCTGCAACCCGCCATCGCCGTCGCGGCGACCAAGTAGGACCGGCGCTTCGTTTGTAACCGAGGTGGGCGTGCGCCCGCTGCTTGGAGATCGAGCCACGGGCGGAGGGACCCGCCCGCCCACCTAAATCTGGAAGCAGGCAGCAACCGGCCTTACTTGCCCGCCTTGGGCGTGGTCGGCGGAGGCGCGGTGAGACGCTGATGCTCGGCATCCCAGCGCCCGGCGCGGGTGAAATCCTGCGCGGCGCGAGCGATCTCCGCGCCCGACTTCAGGACGGTCACGCGAAAATCCCGCGGCAGATCCGCGTCATCGAGCAAGCGACCGACCAATTTGACGCCCTCCGCAGCCGCGCCCGCCTCCTGCAACGCCCGCGCGGCGGCCAAAACCAGGGCGCGATCGGATGCCCGCCATTTGCGCAAGGCCAACACCACGCCGAGCGTGCGCCGGGCGCCTGCGGCGTCCACGAGCTTCATCTGCAATTTCGCCAAAGAGAGGATGAGCGGCAGGCCCGGATTCTTGACCATGCCGTCATAGCCGGTCGCAAGCGCCTCGTCGTTTTTGCCCGCCGCCGCCTGCAACAGCATGCGACGTATGCGCGCATAGCTCTGGAGCTCGGCCGGCAACTCGTCGCGCCGAGACCACTGGGCGTCGGCCGACACCGCGAAGGGCCGATAAAGCGGATCCCCGAGCACGATCCCCATCCAGCTCAGCGCGTTGATCGAGCGCAACCCGGCGACGCCGAGCGGCAAGCCCTGCGAGAGCGCGCGCAGAAGCAGATGCGGCTGATGCGTGAACTGCAGATAGGGCTCGCCGACATTCCCCACGGTGGCGGTGACGCCGCGCGCAACCAAGGGGCCTGACCAACCCCGCGCCGGGGAACGGAGCGTCGCGGCCGAGAAACTGTGGATATGCAGCGCGATCGCCCCGGGCGGAAAACGAAAACCGGGAACCGCGAAGGGACCGTTCATATCGCTCGCATACCAACCAAAATAAAGCACCGGCGCGTCGAAACGTGCGTTCGTAGGCATGGTCCCGCCTTCACGATCAACGTCGGTCTCGAAGCCCAACGCGGCCAATTGGCCGACGCAGGCCTCCATCCACTCGTCACCCGCCTTATAACCAGGGTCGCTGATCCCGCGAATGTCGACATAGGCCCGCCCGGCCAAGCCATCCCGCTCCGCCTTTAGCGCCAAATCCACCAGCCCTTTTGCATCCTCGGCCGTGGGACCGTCCAAGCGCCCCACCGGGATGATTTCATGCAAGGCGGTGCTCAAGGCCGACTCCGAATCCGCCGCAAAGACCGGATTCGGCACGAAGGCGGCGATCGGGGGACAATTCACCGCGAGAAGAGCGAGCTCGGAGTCGACCGAGCCCTCGACGGTCCGAAACGTGGGGCTGGCCGCGAGCGGGTTGCTCTTTTCGTCGACCAGCTTCGCGTCGTTGGCCACGCGGAGAGGCACGCCTCGACAGATCACGAGCGCGTCGAGCCGGTGCCCCGAAGGAACGATCTTCGTGCGGCCGATCTCGTCCTTGAGATTCATCGCCATACCCTCGATGTCGCCGCGCGCGATGGCCTCCTTCAAAAGCGGGTTCCAGATCGAGGCGACAAACTCCGGCCACGTGATCTGTTCGGTGAGCGGCATCGGCAGCGCGACGATGGCCGACTCCGGCAGTCCGCGACGTTCCGCGTAGTGACGAGCCACCGCCAAGGATTCGCCGTCGTCGCGGTTGGCCAGGATCAACACGCGGGGGGAGGCCGACTCGGCCGCGACAAGGCCGAGACACAAGAAAGCAAAGGCGAACCGGAGGCGCACGCGAAGGGACCATGCGAGGCGCCGCGGAAATATCGAGCCAGCTTTGCCGTTTTCACGAGAGCGGCATCCACGGGATTCCGCCGTTGCGCCGAAACCCTCGTTTCTGCCTCATCCGAACTTTTCCAGATGGCCGCCTCCGCTTCCGGCTTTGACCTTTCTCCCGCCCGCCTGCGCGACGCCGCGCGGGATCTCGCGCTCGCCGCCGTGGTCGGCGCCTTGGCCGGCACCGCCGCGGCTGCGTTTCTCGCCTCCTTGGACGCCGTCACCGCGACGCGCTTCGCCCATCCGTGGTTGATCGCCCTGCTCCCGCTTTCCGGCGTGCTGGCCGCGCTCGTCTATCGGCGCATCGGCGGACGCGCCGAACGCGGCGCCAATCTCATCATCGAGGAAATCCACGCGCCCGGTGGCGGCGTGCCGCTGCGCATGGCGCCGCTCGTGCTCGGTGCGACACTGCTGACCCACCTCTGCGGCGGATCGGCCGGGCGCGAGGGCACCGCCGTTCAAATGGGCGGCGCGCTCGCCGGGGGTTTGAGAAAATTGCTACGCGGGAGCGCCGTGCCCCAAGGCCTGCTGCTGTCCGCGGGGGTGGCCGGCGGCTTCGGCGCGGTCTTCGGCACCCCGCTGGCGGGCGCGGTCTTTGCCGTCGAGGTGCTGACCCGCGGACGTATCAGCCACGCCTGGCTCGCCGCCTGCCTGCTCGCCTCGCTGGTCGGCGACCAAGTCTGCCACGTGTGGGGAATCCGGCACGAGGATTACGGCGCCTTGGCCAACCTCTCCGCGTTGCCTTCGGGCCTTTCTCTCGCCCCGCTGGCCCTGGCCGCATGCTTCGGCCTTCTTTGTGGATTCGTCGCGCGAGGTTTCACCGCGGTGGCCCACGGCGTCGGCAAGTTCCCGCTACCGGCGGCCAAGGCCTGGTGGCTGCGTCCGGTCTTGGGCGGCGTCGCGCTCTGGCTCCTTGCCCTCGCCCTGAGGACCGACGCGTATCTCGGTCTCGGCGCCTCCAGCCCCGACCCGCGACACCCGACTCTGCTCACGGTCTGGGCCGTCGGCGGCGCCACGAATTGGAGCTGGTTGTGGAAACTTCTCTTCACCGCGATCACCGTCGGCGCGGGATTCAAGGGCGGGGAGGTCACGCCGCTGTTCTTCATCGGCGCCGCCTTCGGCCACGTGGCCGGGCCGCTCCTCGGATTGCCGCTTCCGCTCGGCGTGGCGCTGGGCTTTGTGGCGGTCTTCGCAGGCGCGAGCAAGACGCCCCTCGCCTGCACACTCCTCGCGGTGGAAATCTTCGGTGGAAGCCACCTCGAACTATTCGCCGTGGCCTGCCTTGCCAGCTATTTGTCCAGCGGCATGCACGGAATCTATTCCGCGCAGCGCCACGACGCCTGACCTCGGGCGCCCGAGTTGCCGCCCATGGGATCGGCGACCGAAGGGGCGTTGGGCATGCCGACCGATGGGCTCAACCCCGCGACGCGGTGTAAGCTGCGTCCAACTCCGCATCATAAGCCCATGAGCTCGCTCACGACCTTCCCCTATGACAACGACCGCGTGCGGTTGCGGACCCGCCCCAAGGCGCAGCACCGCATCGACGAACGCACCGACCACAACATCCTCTTTTTCGGCGAACAATCCGCCGCGATCATCCGCCAGCGTCTTCGCGCGCTGGATCGCGAATGGGACGTGGAGCGCGTGCTCGAGGCCAACGCCTCCACCTTGGCCTTGACCGGCCTCGCCCTCGGCGCGGCGGTCCACCGGCGCTGGCTCTGGGTCTCGGCCGGCGTGCTCGGATTTCTTTTCCTTCACGCGACCCAAGGCTGGTGCCCGCCGCTCCCCGTGCTGCGCGCCAAAGGCGTCCGCACGCGCGGGGAAATAGAGCGCGAACGCATCGCGTTGCTGCAACGGCTGCAGAACAGACACGACTAGGACGGGCGGCATGCACCGATCGGTTCGCGTCGACGCGACCGTTCAGGCCTCGCAGCCTACAGATACCCGCGAAACTTGGCCGCCGACGTGGCGTGACCGGGAAACACTTTGCCCAACTCCGACTCCGCCACGCCCATGTGCCGCACGCAGGCTTCGGCGAAAAAGTCCCGGTAATCGGTGGTGATCGCGAGATCGCGCCCTTCGAAAAGTTTGTCCGTCGACAAGCCCGGCCAGTCGCCCAGCACGTGTCCGCCGCGCACCCCGCCGCCGAGCGCGAAAAACGCCGTGCCGTGGCCGTGGTCCGTGCCGCGGTTGCCGTTCTGCCGCGCCGTTCGACCGAACTCGCTCATCGTCAGCACGAGCACGTCGGACATTTTTGAACCGAGATCCTTGTGCAGCGCGCCGAGCCCGTTCGCCAGTTCGGTAAGGCGAGTCGCCAAGGCGCCGTTGGCCGCTCCTTGGTTGGCGTGCGTGTCCCAGCCGCCGATCTCGACAAAGGCGATCTCCAGACCGACCTCAGCCTTGATCAACTGCGCCACCTGCCGGAGCGATTTGCCGAAACCGCCATTCGGGTAAACCGCGCCGTTCGCCGGAGCGTAGCGCTTCGGATCCACCTTCTTGAGCAAATCCATCGCCGCGAACCCTTCCCGGCCCGCGCCGTGCAAGGCGTCGCCCACCGCGCTTTCGTAGATTTCCTCGAAGCCCTTGGCGGCGCCGCCGCGCCCGGCGCCTCCGGCCCCCGTCATCCCACCCATCAGTTCACTCTGGCTCCCTGCTCCTCGCTCCTTGCTCCCGCCTCCGACGCCGAAACGTTCGAGATCGGCGATGGCGAGCGCTTCCTCGCGCCCCTGCAAGCTGCGCGGCATCTGCCCCGCCATGGCCACCGCCCGCAACGCCGAGCGGTGCTCCGCGTCTTCGGGACAACAGCCGACGAGTCGATTCAGCCAACCCGTAGCGAGATTTTTGTCCGCACCCGCGCCCGACTCCATCAGGTCCTGCGCCTCGAAATGCGAACGCGTCGCCTGCGGATTACCGCAGGCGTGCAACACCGCCAGTTCCCCCGCCCCATAAAGCGCGTGCAGCGGCTTGAGCGCCGGGTGCAGGCCGAAGCGCCCATCGAGATCGAGCACGCCCGCCGCGCCCGCCTTTTGCGAAGGCGCGGCCAGCGCGATGTCGCTGCGCAGCTTGTAGTAGTCCTTGTCGCCATAGGGCACGACCATCGAAAGGCCGTCCGCCGCACCACGCTGGAACAGACACACGAGCACACGCTTGCCGCCGCTGGATTTACGGGTCTCCGCGGCAAGCACCGAGGAGCGGAGAAAGTCCGGGCCGAAAAGCGCTCCCGCGCCGATCGCGGCAAAAGCCAACGCGCCCTGCTTCACGAAAAACCGACGCGAGATATGGGGTGAGTTCATGGGGATGGGAGGTTGGAAATCGTTCTCGTTCTCGTGCTCGTTCTCTTCCGACCGAGGCATGCTCACCGCTCAGCGGCGCTGAAACTCCGGCGAGCCGAGCAGGAGAGCGAGGAGCTTGGGCACGTCCGGCACCGCCGTGGCGCCCTGCGCCGGAGCGGCCTGCTCGAGCAGCACCCGGCGCGTGCTTTCGCTCGGCTGCCGCCCGAGCACATTCGAGGCGAGGGCCGAGACGACCTCGTCGGGCCGGTCGGAGTTGGCCCCGCCCAGCAGCTTCCGCGCGTCGACTCGCGCGTCGGCCACCTGGCCGCTGGTGAGCGCGAGCGAGAAATTCAGCCGGGAAACGAGCGCGCCGGCGCTGACCCAGTGCGTGGAGTCCTCGGGGAACCCCGTCGGCGGCCCCCAGACGTAAGGCGGCTGGCCAAGCTCAACCAGATGCAGCGTCATCGTCTTGCGAGCCATGCGATCAAGCCGGTCGCCACCGCGTCCGAGCGCCGCGCCTGCCTCGACCGCACGCAAAGGCAGGCGAGTCCGGATTCCGTCGACGTCCACCCAAGTCGCACCCGAGGCACGCAACGCGGACGCGGCGAACTCGAAGGGAGACTTCGTCTTCGCCCGCATGTTTTCCGCCGCGAAAAACTCCGGCGACAAAAACAGCGCCGCGTAGGTCGCGCGCAGATCCCCCTTTGCCGCGAGAAAGGCCTGCGCCACGCGATCGACGAGCGCCGCCGGAGGCTCGTCCGCGACAAAACGCTGGCAGAGCTTCGTCGCCAAGCGCTTCGCGGTCGAGGGATGGAGCGCGAGCATGTCCAAGACCCGCTCGCCGTCTTTCACCCCGCCGCCGGGGGCGAATTCCTTGCCGAGGATTTTCTTCGCACCGTTGTCGTGCCATTGCCGACGAAACAGGAAATCGCCGTTGCGTGGATTGATCGTCCAACCGGTGAAGGCGCGAGCCACCTCCTGCACATCCGCCTGCGTGTAGCCGCCATCGACGCCGAGCGTGTGCAGCTCAAGCAACTCGCGCCCATAGTTTTCGTTGAGGCCTCGCTTGGCCGGCACCGCGGGCGCCGCCGGCGTCGGGGTGGTCATCGCGTTGTCCCCCTCGGGTTTCATATCGTCCTCTCCCATCACCTCGCGACGCAGGCGCTCCGCCGCCGCCTGCTCGCGCGGACCGAGCTCCATCTCCCGCGAGCTGCGAAAATTATCCAAATACACCAACATCGCCGCGCTGTGCGCGGTGGCGCCGAGCAGGTCACGGAAATTGCCGAAGACATGCGGACGAATGACGTCCTGCTCGTAGCTCACCACCGTGGCGCGCACCTGCTGTTTGCGCGCGTCGACATTGAAGTGGTTGAACCAGAAATCGACGATCACCTCCTCGAGCTGGCGCTCCGAGAGCACCGCCCGCGCGAGCTTCGCGTGCTGCAACTCGCCCAGCGCCTGCGCGACCACCGCTTGCTCGCGATCTTGCATCTGCACGCGGATCTCGCCGGCCTTCTCGAAATCCTTGGCCGCCTGCGCGCGCTGCAATTGGTTCCGCTCACGGACCTCGGTCTGGTAGGCCTCGACGAGCTCGGCGCGCGGCAGCTTGAGCTTGGTCAGGCCGGCGAGCGCGGCCTCGACCGCGGGATCGGCGATCTTTTCCGGCGCGAGCTGAAGACGTATCCAGTTTTCCGGACCGAGCTCGGCGACGCGGGCGACCTCGCCCGGGCGCGGTCCGTAGCCGAGGCGGTTGAGCACGTGGGCCGCTTTTTCTTCGACCGAGGCGGTCGAGGCGGCGGAAAGCGCCGGGGATACCAACCAAGCGAAAACACCGGCGGCCAGCAGCGCGGCGCGGCGCGAGCGAAAAGCACGAGGCGAGTGCATGCCAACCGAGACGCGGCCGGCACGGAAAGGGTTACCGCCGCGCCGCGGCGGAGCCCCCGATCAAGCCGCCGGCCGAAGCGCGAATTCGCAGACGAGCATGAAGTAGGCGCGACTTTCGGAGGGGGCGATGAGCGCACGAACCGCTCCGACCACTCGCCGAACGTCGTCAGGTGCCCGGTGCGGATAAGCCCGTGCCAGCTTGCGGACAACGTAGTCTATCTCGTGGCGCTGGCCGGACAGGAAGCGTCTGTCCACCCGTCGCTTGCGTGGGTCGTCTTTCATCGCCACACGCTTGCGGCCGCATCGATCCGGCCGCAAGTAAAGACACGGCAGAGACTTGAGTTTTACATCGCCGCCAGCACGCGGCGGAGGGTCTCGTCGACGAGCTTGGGGTTCACCTTGCCCTTGGCGGCTTTCATCACCGGGCCCTTGAGGCCGTTGATGGCGCTCTCCTTTCCGGCGCGAAATTCCTCGGCGGCCTTCGCGTTGGCGGCGATGGCGTCGCGGCACCATTGCTCGAGCTCGCCGGTATCGGTCTGCGCAACGGCGAGGCCCTTGCGGGCGACGATGGCGGCGGGCGCCTCGCCGGTCGCGGCCATGTCGGCGAAGACCTCCTTGGCGGCGTTCTGCAAGAGCGTGCCGGCGTCGATGAGTTTCACGAGCTCGGCAAGGGCGGCGGGCGTGATCTTCGCCTCGGCGAGCGAGGCGCCGGAGGCGGAGAGTTCACGAAGGAGGTCGTTGGCGATCCAGTTGCCCACCGGCTGGGCGAGCTTCGCGCCGGCGATCTTCACCGCGGCCTCGAACCAGTCGCTGAGCGCACGGTCCGGGATGAGCACGCTGGCGAGCGTGTAGGGCAGACCGTAGCCCTCGGGCGCGGCGGCCATGAAGCGGCGCTGCTTGTCGAAGGGGCGCTCGGGCAGCTCGGCGGCGAGGCGGGACTTCCACTCGACGTCGACCTTCACGGGCATGAGGTCGGGGTCCGGGAAGTAGCGGTAGTCGTGCGCCATTTCCTTGGAGCGGAGCGACTGGCTGGTGCCGGTGAGGCCGTCGTAGTCGCGCGTCTCCTGGACGATGACGCCGCCGGCCTTCACGACCGCGATCTGGCGGGCGATCTCGTGGGCGATGCCGTCGCGAACGAAGGAGATGGAGTTGAGGTTCTTGAGCTCGACCTTGGTGCCGAGTCTCGTCTCGCCGACGGGGCGGATGGAGATGTTGGCGTCGCAGCGGAGCTGCCCCTTCTCCATGTCGCAGTCGGAGATACCGGCGTAGACGATGCTGTTGCGCAGGGACTGGAGGTAGGCGTAGGCCTCGTCGGCGGAGCGTATCGCCGGATCGGACACGATCTCCATCAGAGGCGTGCCGGCGCGATTGTAGTCGATGAGCGAGCCGCCGGCGCCGTGGTTGAGCTTGCCGACGTCCTCCTCGAGGTGGATGCGGGTGAGCGGGATGGCCTTGTGCTCGCCCATGATGTTGCGGGCGGCGCCGGGCAGCTCGATCTCGACCGAGCCGCCGATGCAGATGGGCTGGTCGTATTGGGAGATCTGGTAGTTCTTCGGCGAGTCGGGGTAGAAGTAGTTTTTGCGGTCCCACTTGCAGACGGGCGCGATCTCGCAGCCGAGCATGAGGCCGGCCTTGATGATGGCGTCGACGGCGGCCTTGTTCATGACCGGCAGCGCGCCGGGGAGGGCGAGGACGGTGGGATCGGTGAGCGTGTTCTCGGGCTCGCCGTAGCCGGCGGGCACGCGGGTGAACATCTTGGAGCGGGTCTTGATCTGGACGTGGACTTCAAGACCGATGACGGCTTCGTAGGTCATTTGGCGAAAGGGGGGATTTTATTTAACCACGGAGGACACGGAGAGCCACGGAGGTCAGACGATGCGACGCGTGATTCCGTCCTTGAGGAGGGGGACGTTGAAATTGATGAGGAGCCCCACTCGACGACCGGAGAGGCGGAGGTAAGTAATAAGCTGTGCTTCGTAAATAGGATGCATCTCGGACACGGCCTTGAGCTCCACGACGACCTGGTCCTCCACGAGCAGGTCCAACCGATAACCCACTTCGATCAGGAAGCCTTTGTAGCGAACCGGCATTTCCTTTTGCCGCTCAAAGCGAACCCCGCGAATGGAGAGCTCATGGGCCAGCGCAGCTTCATAAGCGGATTCCAACAATCCCGGCCCAAGCTCGCGATGAACCTCGATCGCTGCGCCCAGTATTTTGTCTGTCAGCTCCTCATTCCTCATCTCTGTGCCCTCCGTGTTCTCCGTGGTTAAAAATCAGAGCACCGGCACGCGCCGCGACCAATCGTGGGCCGAGTCGTAGGTATGCGCGGCCGCGAGCAAATCGGCCTCGGCGAAGGGCTGGCCGATAAGCTGCAGGCCGATGGGCAGGCCGCTCTTGGAAAAACCGCAGGGCACGCTGATCGCGGGCAGGCCGGCGAGGTTGACGCCGATCGTGTAGATATCGGCGAGATACATGGAGAGCGGGTTCTCGGTCTTCTCGCCGCGTTTCCAGGCCGGCGTCGGCGAGGTCGGCGTGAGGATAAGGTCCACGTCGCGGTAGGCCTTGATAAAATCCTCGCGGATCAAGGTGCGGACCTTTTGCGCGCGACCGTAGTAGGCGTCGTAGTAACCCGAGCTGAGCACGTAGGTGCCGAGGATGATGCGACGCTTCACCTCGGAACCAAAGCCCTCGGCGCGCGACTTGAAGTAGAGATCGAGGAGGTTTTCCGCCTCGGCGCTGCGGTGTCCGTAGCGCACGCCGTCATAGCGGGCGAGATTCGAGGAGGCTTCGGCCGTCGCGATGATGTAGTAGGCCGCGAGGGCGTATTCGGTGTGCGGAAGCGACACCTCGCGCACCTCGGCGCCGTGCGACTTGTAGTAATCGATCGCGGCCTGGACGGCGGCGCCGACCTCGGGATCGAGTCCCTCGCCGAAGTATTCCTTCGGGATGCCGATGCGCAGCGGGCGGGCGCGCGGCGCGACGAGCGCGGCGCGGTAGTCGGGGACGGGCGTTTTGAACGAGGTCGAGTCGCGCTCGTCGTGGCCGGCGATGGCCTGGAGCAAAAGGGCAACGTCCTCGACGGTGCGGCCGAAGGGACCGATCTGGTCGAGCGAGGAGGCGTAGGCGATGAGGCCGTAGCGGGAAATCAGCCCGTAGGTAGGCTTCAGTCCGACCACGCCGCAAAGGCCGGCCGGCTGGCGGATCGAACCACCCGTGTCGGAACCGAGCGTGGCGGGGGCTTCGCCGGCCGCGAGGGCGGCGGCGCTGCCGCCGGAGGATCCGCCGGGGATGCGCGAGAGGTCGTAAGGATTGGCGGTCTTTTTCGTGGCCGAGTTTTCCGTCGAAGAGCCCATCGCGAACTCGTCCATGTTCAGTCGCCCCCAAAGGACTACGCCGGCCTCACGAAGCTTGGTGGTGACCGTGGCGTCGTAAGGGCTGACAAAGTCGGCCAGCATCTTCGACGAGGCGGTGAGCGGCTGGTCTTTGACCGCGATGACGTCCTTGAGGCCGACAGGGATGCCATCGAGCGGACCGCGGGCCTGGCCGGCGGCGCGACGGGCGTCGGAGGCGCGGGCTTGGGCGAGCGCGTCCTCGGCGTCGTAGGAGTTGAAGGCCTGCACGCGATCCTCGACCGCGCGGGTGCGGGCGATCACGGCCTCGGTGAGAGCGACGGAGGTGAGCGAACCGGCCGCGAGGGCGGCGGAGAGTTCGGCGACGGTCTGGTAATGAAGGGGCGTGGCGGACACGTGGGAAAAACGGTGTTTATGCGAGGGCCGGGGCGTCGGGGACAACAACGATGTGGCATGGCGCCGATCCCCACCCCTCGCGGCGGCGGCCGCCCGCGAGACGCCCGGGCGGCCGGCGAATAGACTGAAGCCATGAACTCCACCCAAGCCACCTCGCCTCAAACCGCCAAGTCCCGCCCCTCGGATCCGAAGCCCAAATCCACGTTTCAACAAACGCAGGGCGACGCCGAGTCCGCTTCCAAGCAAGCCGACGCAGCCGCCAAACGGGGCGAGCCCCTGCCTGCGAACAAACCGGGCGAACGCTCACCGAAGCAGGAAAATCTCTAGCCCCGCCGGACGGTGGCGGTCGCAAATCCCGTCTCGCTCACGAGGCCGCCGACTCGCGAATCCACGCCTTGAAGGCCCGCAGTTTCACGGGCGTGCCGAGGGCGAGCAATTCGTCGCCCGGCTCGATCCGCTCCTCGGCCCCGGGGCTGAGAATTCGCACGGCGCCGCGTCGAAGCCCCGCGATTTGCACCCCGTGTTGGGAAGCGGGAGCGAGCTCGGCCAGGTTGCGGGCGGCCACGCGGCTTCCCGCCGGGACGGTCACCGTCTCGAGACCGACCACATCGAAGTCCGACCCGTCCTCGCCGCCATTGACCGCCCCGAGGAAATCTTTCGCGGCGCTCGCCTGCTCGGGTGTTCCCAGAAACAGGACTTTGTCGCGGGGAAACAGGGCCTGATCGGGGCCCGGCAAGGCGATCATGCAGCCTTGGCGCTCGATGCCCACCACGGTGCAGCCGAAGCGGGCCCGCAAGTTGAGCTGCGCGAGGCTGCTGCCCGCGCAGGTCGCCAGATCCGGGATCACGCAGTCAGACACGCTCAACTTCCACTCCTCGTGTTTGCCCAGCCACGGGACCGAGGTGGCGCTCAACCGGCCGGGAGCGCCTTCGCTCAGGACTTCTTGGAGGCCTACCTCGAGTTCGCTGTGCCAATAGATCATGCGACGCCGCAGCAAAACAAGGGCGACCGCCGCCACGACCACGCCACCGAGCAGCGTCCACCGCGCGGCGTGCGTGGGGGCAAAAGAGCCCACCCACACGACCAACAAAACCGTCGCGACCAGCCGGATGCCGTTGGCGATCAGCCCCCTGAGTCGCTCGCGCTTCTCCGGCGGCTGCGACTGGGTGGAGAACTCCGCCACGATCAGCGCGAGGGCGCCGACATTTCGCCAAATCGCGAACAAGGGGATCAAGGCCACCACCAGCAGCACGCCCCAGAACAAAACCGTGGGCGCGCCGGGGAACAGGTGCCCCGTGCCGAGGCGATTCTCGACCGCCGCCTCGGCGAAGACCAGCAGGCCGGCGACGAAGAGCAGCTCGATCACGATCTGGATCACGCGCTTGCGGCTCAATTTCCAAAGCAGGCTGCCCGCCTGGCGCTCGCGAAGGCGTTCCAGCCAGTCGTGGTAGGCGTTCAAGGAATCGACCAGCCAGCGCGGCCGCCGCCTCAACAGACCGTCGGCGATCCGCTCGGATTTGCGCGTCAACAGCGGCGCGGTCAGCGAAGTGAGCAACGAAAGCCCGACCGCCAAGGGATAGTAGCGCTTCGGCACGACCGCGGCGCCCACGCCCAGCTGCGCGATGACGAAGGAAAATTCCCCGATCGGTGTCGCCACCAGCCCCGTCCGCAGCGCCTCGCGATGCGGCGCCCCCGTGAGCGCGAGACCGGTCGAAACGGAAAAGAGCCGCACCAGCAGCGTGAACCCGGTCAGCAGAAGGATCATCCACCATGCCTCACCCAGCGCGCGCACATCGATCTGAAGGCCGATGCCGACGAAAAACACCGCGCTGAACACGTCGCGCATACCCTCGAAAATGCGCTCCACCTGATGCCGGTGCGGCGTCTCCGCGATGATCGTGCCGAGGAGAAAGGCGCCGAGGGCCAGCGAATAGCCCGCGCGGTATGCGATGATCGCGAGCCCGAAGAGGAGCGCGGCCGTGGCGAGGGTTTGCAACTCCTCGTCCGCCTTGACGCTGAGCTTGCGCAGGAGCCATGGCACGATGAGCAGCCCCATGATGCCGGCGAAAACCACGAAGGCGCCGAAAGCCCAGATGGTCGCGCCCAGCCCCTGTCCCGCCTCGGACGACGCGGTCGCGTGCCCCGCCCCTTCGGCGCCACCGAGCGCGATCACCGAGTTGAGGACGGTCAACATCACCACCGCGACGACGTCCTCCAGCACGGTGACGCCCATCGCGAGTTGCGCGGGCTTTTCGTGCGCGGTGCCGGTCTCGTGCAACACCTTGCCGATGATCGCGGAGGACGAGACCATGAGCATCGCCGCGAGGAAAAGCGTGTGCGTCGCGTCGAGCCCGATCGCGGCGCCGAGCGCCCGGGTGGAAAAATAGGTCAGCACCGCGCTCAGCAAAACCGCCAGAAGCAGGCCCGCGCCGAGGCGCTTGAGCCGCCGCAGGCTCAGACGAAGCCCGATGGAGAACATCAGGAACACGAGTCCGACCTGCGCCGCCGTCGCGATGCTCGCCTCATCCTCCACCAAGGTGAACGGCGGCGTGTAAGGCCCCACCACCATGCCGGCGACGAGGTAGCCGACCACGCTAGACAGGCCGATCCGCTGGCAAAGCCAGCCGAGCGCGGCCGCCGAGGCGAGGATGATCGCAAGGTCCTGGATGAATGCTTCTCCGCTCATGAATTGGTTGCCCGGGTGGGCTGATACGAAGGAAGGGAAGACGGGGCCGAAGCGAGAAGGTTCCGCCCCGCCGAGCCGGCTTGCCGATCACGGGTGCCGCCAGGCGGCCGGCAACAGCGCGCCGACGCCGTCGTTGCAAAGCAGGTAGTAGAGCCAGAACACCACCGCGCCCAAGACGACGAGGAAACAGGCCTCCCCCAGTCCACCGGCCTTGGCGCGGCTGGTGCGGTGCAGCCAGCGGACCAAGGTCTCGAGTCCCGGAGCGATCAAGAAGGCCACCAAAGAGCCGCCAAAAAGAACCAGCGCGATCACGACCGTCGTTCGCAGCCAGGGATCGGCGATTTGCTCCGCCTGATAGCCTATGATCGAGTTGACCAGATTCAGCAGCAGCAGGCAGCAAGGCAGGACGTAGTAGACGCGGACGGTGGCGTTTCCTTTGGCCATGGCTCTCCACACCGGCGGGGAGGCCGCCGCGGATCAACCCCGGAATCGATCAGACCGCACGACCGGGCAGCTTGAAGACGGGCTTGGCCGTGGCGCGCTCCACCGCGGCGAGCACCCGCGCGGCGGCCGCCTCCTCCGGATCGACCCGCGCCGAGTCCGTGAGCTTGCCAAAGTGGGTGGCCGTCAGCTCGCGATTCGGACAGTCCGCGACCGCTTGGCGGATCACCGCCACGAGCTCCTGGTGGTTGCCGCGCCATGTCCGCGCCGTCAGCCACTGCATCGCGGCCGGATGGATCGAGCGCGCGCGAAAGTGCGGGAAAATCGCCGTGAGATCGGTGAGCACCCGGCGCACGATCAACTCCACGTCCTCCCGGCGCGCATGCAGGGGCGGCACGTTCACGACCGCGGGAACGATGAACTGCAGCTCCTCCAAAAACTCCCCGTCGGCGCCCGACTGAGCGTCCGCCCCGGCGTTGACCGCGAACACGATTCGCAGGGGTTTCTCCCTCTCGCGCTGTCGCCGCGCCCGTCTCAGGAACTCCAGCAGCGGTTTTTCCTGCGCCCTGGGCAATTTTTCCACGTCGGGCACAAAATAGGTCCGCGGCACGCCTTCGTTGAGCCGATCCAAGGAGACCTGCGTCGCCAAGGTTTCCACATCGAGGTCCTGGGCCGCGAGAACGACGAGCCCGCCATGCGGGTCGCCACCCATCGTCTGGTATTCCCGGGCCACCAGTTCGAACTCCACGCCCGGCTCGCCCCGCAAGATCACGCCGACCGGGTCGTTTCGCGCGGTCCAAAGGTCGTTCACCACCCGGCGCATCGCCGCCGAGCGGGTCACCAGATGCAGCGGGCGATAGCCGGCCTCGGTCGGGATGGGCGGAGTGCTCGCCCCGGCTCCCGGCGCGAGGGGCGCGGCGGATTTGTCCTTCCCGAGCAGTCGCTGAAGCGCCGAGACGGCGCGCTTCGGATTGATCGGCTGCAGAAGCGCGTCGCCGAGACCTTGCGAGAACAGCGGGAGCACCGCGTCGACCTCTTCACGGTTGGCGATGAGGAGGAAACGCGTGTCGGGCGACGTTTGCTTCGCCTTGGCCATGAACTCGCCCGTGTCCGGCGCGGCGCCGTGGACGAGAACGCAAAGTTGGCAGGGCCTCGAACCGAGCACCCTCAAAGCCTCGTCGGCATCGGGACAGGAGGCCACGAGGGCTCCGGCATCGGTGAGCAAAAGCGAAAATAGACTGCGAAGACGGGCGTCGGGTATGCAGACGGCGGCGTTGAGGGACATCGAATCCGTATACAAAGCGGCGGCGGAGAACGGGGCTCCGCCGCCGAAATTAAGAAGTGAAAAGGAAGGTGCTTGGAGACGGTCGCTACGATCAGTAGGCGCGTCCCCGATACATGCGCACCGGCTTGGCGGGCTCGGCGGGAGCCGGAGCCGCGGTCGCCGCGGCCGGCGACGCCTCGGGCGCCGCGGCCGGCGCGAACGGAGCCGCCGTCGACGACACGGGATTACGCTGGGCGGAAACGGCAGGTGCGGTGCCGGCGGCAACCGGGGCCGGGGCTCCGCCGCGAGCCGCCGTCTCGAGGGTGGAGACGATCTCCGGCGTGAGATGCTTCATGGTCATGTTCGTGACCATGCGCGTGGAGGCGACGTTCGCCTTCTCGCCGCCCAGCACGAGCAACACCTGTTTTTCGGTTCGGCGCAGGAGAATCCATCGCTCGCTGAAACGAAGCATGTAGTCGTCGCAGGGGAGGAAATTTTCGTCCATCGTCTCATACATCGCGACGATGCGGCGCTGGGCGTCGGCGAAGAGCTCGTTGGAAAGAAAGGAGGGAAGACGGTTGATATACATCTGCCCCTCGGTCCCGAAAAGGCAGACGCCTTCGATGCCGGGAAGATCGAGGATATTGTCGAAAAGCTTTGAAATTTCCATGACGGGAAAAAATCGGGTTAAAATGATTGCCGGACCGGAGCGCGGAATGCGGATCCGGCGCCTCAGCCGTTCGCCAGCGCGTGGCGGACGAGCGTGACGGTTTCGTTGATGCGCGCCCGGGAATTGAGGATGACGCCGACCGCGCCGCCCTGATGGGGGAGGCAGATCACCGTGAGCGATTTCCCCTGCACCTGCGCCTCTTGGAAGTCTTCCAGACCGAAGGACTCGCCGATCAGGCCGGCGACCTGTTGAAAATACACGAGCACGTTGGCGAGGACATCGACTTCATTGCCCTCTTGCACGATCACGTCCCCCGACTCCGAGCACTGCACATATCCAAGGACGTTCGGCGCCTGCATGATCTGCTGAACGGGTGTGTTGGGCATGGTATTCGCAAGTTTACTGCTGCTGAAGGCATTCATGAGCACACGTCCCTACGCATTCGCCATGCCAGCGGCCTGATATTTTACCCGGTCACGGTAAAAATCCCCATTCGAGGCCTCTAATTGTAGGTAATTGGCCACTACCGAGCGAATGGAGGCGCGGTTTTTACGTTTTGACACCCCTTGGCGTGCGAATTGCATGAATCTCAATACTCTCGGCGCCCGGCCTCCTCGACCGCCTCCCACGCAATCATGTCTTCACTCCTCGGCTACTTTTCCAACGACATCGGCATCGATCTCGGCACCGCCAACACGCTGGTTTACGTCAAGGACAAGGGCATCGTTCTCCGCGAGCCGTCGGTAGTCGCGCTCGACACCCAGACCCGCAAGGTCCGCGCCGTCGGCGACGAGGCCAAAAAGATGCTCGGTCGCACCCCCGGCAACATCACCGCCATCCGCCCGATGAAGGACGGCGTCATCGCCGACTTCGACGTCACCGAGGCGATGTTGCGCTATTTTATCCGCAAGGTGCACAACAACGCCCTGCGCGTGAATCCCCGTGTCGTGATCGCCATCCCCTCCGGCATCACCGAGGTCGAAAAACGCGCGGTGAAGGACTCCGCCACCCATGCCGGCGCGCGCGACGTCATCACCATCCCCGAACCGATGGCCGCGGCCATCGGCGTCGGCCTCCCGATCGACGAACCCCCCGCCAACATGATCGTCGACATCGGCGGCGGCACCACCGAGATCGCCAACATCTCGCTCTCGGGCATCGTATTTAGCAAATCGATACGCGTGGCCGGCGACGAGCTCGACAGCTCCATCGTCAACTACATGAAGCGCGCCTACAACCTCCTCATCGGCGAACGCACCGCCGAGGAGATAAAGCTGCGCGTCGGCTCCGCCTACCCCCTCGACGAGGAGCTCACCATGGAGGTGAAAGGCCGCGACTCCGTGGCCGGCCTGCCCAAGACCATCCACATCACCTCGCAGGAAATCCGCGAGGCGCTCAGCGATCCGATCTCCTCCATCGTCGACGCCGTGCGCTCCACTCTCGAACGCTGCCCGCCCGAGCTCTCCGCCGACCTCGTCGACCGCGGCTTCGTCATGGCCGGCGGCGGCGCCCTCATTCGCGGCATCGACCGGCTCCTTTCCGAAAAGACCGGCCTCCCCGTCACCGTCGCCGACGACCCGCTCTCCGCCGTCGCCAACGGCACCGGCGCGGTCCTCGACGACCTCAACTGGGTGCTTCAGAACGTCTGAGCGGCCCGGCCCCCCGGCCGCCCCGCCCCGCTTTCCGGCCCGATCCAGCCGCCCCTCCGCGCGCCGACCGCATCCACGCCGTGCCCCCTCGTCGTTTCGATCAGGCCCGCCCTTTTCTCACGCTCGGCATCCTGCTGTTCGCGTGGCTCTTCCTGCCCACGGTCATCAAACGTTTCGCGCGGCTCTCCTTCTACGAATTCCAGGCGCCGATCGACGTCGCGGCCTCCTACGCGCGTGACCTCCAGGATTTCTGGGCGCAACGCACCCGGTCCAACGCCGAGCTGGTCGCAGCGGCTCGGGACCTGCAAAGGCTCAACGCCTCCTACGAGCTCCGCTTGCAGGAAGACGCGAGGCTCCGCTCCGAAATCCAGCGACTCGAAGCCTTGCTGCGCCTGCCATCCTTCGCCGAGTTTCGCTCCGAACCGGCGCGCGTCGTCCGACGCGATTTCACCGCCAGGTGGCAGCGCCTCGTCATTCGCAAAGGCGCCAAACACGGAATCCGCGTGGGCTCGCCGGTCATTTATGTCGGCGGCCTGGCCGGTCGGGTGTCCGAGGTCCATGCCACCACCGCGGTCGTCGAGTTGATCGGCAGTCCCGGCGTGCGCCTCGCCGCCGTGTTCGAGAGCGACGAGCGCCCGGTCAGCTTCCAAGGCGGCATCAACCCGCCGATGCGCCCGGCCGAGGCGGTGATCGAATTCGTGCCTTTGGACGTGTTCGCCACGCCCGCGGCTCCCCGCCGGCTGCTCACCTCCGGCATCGGCGGCGTCTATCCGCCCGGCCTCGCCGTCGGCGAGGTATCTCAACTGGAGACCAGCACGGACGGCCTTTTCAAAAGCGGGCGCGCCCGCCTCGACCCACGACTCGGCCAGCTGACCGAGGTCACCGTGCTGGTGCCGCTCGATCCCTCCTTCCTGGTCCCGGAAACCGCGCCCGCCGCGCCCTGAGCCCGGCCGCCGCCCCAACCCGAAGCCATGTTTCATTCGCTTCGTCAGATTCTCGCCATGCTCGCCTGCGCGGCGGTTCTGTGCGCGCTGGTCGGCCAGCTAAACCACGCGCTCGCCCCGCTCGCACTGACTTTTTCGGTCCCCGGATTGCTGATCGCGTATGCCGCACTGCGTCTGCCTCCCGGGGCCGGCATCGCGTCCACCTTCGCCGTAGGACTCTGGCTCGACGCCGCCACTCCCCTGCCCTTCGGACGGCAGGCCTTCATCCTCGCCTTCGCTTTCTGCCTCGTGTTCCGGCTTCGCGACCGCTTCCCGCGCCAGGAAACCATCATGGCCGTGGTGGTCGCCCTCTTCGTGAATCTGGCGCTCTTCGTCGCCCTGGCCTTTTTCTCGCTCGGCGGGCTGCCCGATCCCGCCGCAGGCGGCGTCCGGCTGCTTGGCGATCTTCTGATCTCCCAGCTGCTGACCGCCCTCCTCGGGCCTTGGTTTTTGTCCCTGCAAGGAGCGGTCCTGCGCCTGATCGGCGCCAGCCCCGCGCAAACCACGGACCGTTTCGCCTGAGCCATGGCCTACGCCTCCCCGTCACCCGATCGCTCCGGCGGCCTCGTCGAATCCCACCGCGGCTACGACCCCCGGCTCTGGCTTTTTCAGGGCATTCTCGTCCTCATGTTGCTCGTGCTGGTGGTCGGTCTGGGCTACCAGCAGCTCGGACGCGCCGAGGCCCACCGCGATCGCGAGACGGTCCAGAGCCAGCGCCGTGTCGTCGTTCCCGGCCCGCGCGGCAGGATCTTTGATCGCGAAGGCCGCATCCTTGTCGACAACCGCCCCCGCTTCGCCGTCACGCTCAACCTCGACGAGCTGCACGCGGATTTCCGCAAAGAATTCCTGCGCATCCGGCGGAATTACCGCGAAACCGGCGACAAGGACATCCCCAGCGTCGGCCAGCTCTGGACCATCGCTCGCGTCGCCGTGGTCCAGCGCCACCTGCACTACGTCAACCGCATCCTCGGCACCCGCCACCGCGTGGACGCGGAGGCCTTGGAGAAGCATTATCTTCGCAACCGAATCCTTCCTTACCTTCTTCTCGAGGACATCCCTGCCGCCGATTACGCACGGTTGCTTGAGCAATTGCCCGTTCGATCCCCCCTTCAACTTTACACCTCAAGCACGCGTTCCTACCCGCATGGCGCCCTCGCCGCGCACGCGCTCGGCTACACCGGATACGACGACGACATCGAGGTCGACGACACGCTGCCCGGAGCCGAACTGACCACCTTCAAAATGCGCGGCTCCCAAGGAAAAAACGGCTTGGAGCTGGAATTCGACGCCCGTCTCCAAGGTCAGGCCGGAGGGGCCATCTATCGCGTCAATCCCGCCGGTTATCGCATCCTTCCTCCGCTCGAAAAACGTCGTCCTGTGCAGGGCGAGGACGTCATAACCAGTCTCGACATAGATCTTCAGCGCGCCGCCGACGAACAGATGGTGCGAAACGTGGAGAACAGCGGGAAAGGCTCCATAGGCGCCGCCGTGGCGATCGATGTGGCCACCGGCGAGGTCCTCGCCTTGGTGAGCAAACCGGACTACGACCTTTCCACGTTGAGCCCTCGAGTCACTCCCGCGGTTTACGCCGAGATCAACGCGCGCGGCGCTTGGGAAAATCGCGCCACGCGCGGCGCATACCCTCCCGGATCGACCTTCAAACTCATCACCGCCATCGCCGGCCTGCGCTCCGGCGACATCCAGCCCGACTCCTCGGTCGAATGCACCGGCACCTACCGCGTGGGCAGCCGCACCTTCGTGTGCAACAACCACAAGGACTACGGCACGATCACCCTCTCGCAGGCGCTTGAGAAAAGCTGCAACAGCTTCTTTTACGAATACGGCCTGAAAATGGGCATCGATCCCATCGCGGCCGAGGCGCGCCGGCACGGTTTGGCCGAGCCGACAGGCATCGAGCTGCCCTACGAAACGCGTCGGATGAACGTGCCCGACCCGGACTGGAAACAAAAGAACTACGAACAACGCTGGTTTCCGGGCGACACCGCGAACGTCTCCATCGGACAGGGCGCGCTCGATTTCACTCCGCTTCAAATGGCCTGTTTCACCGCCTCGCTGGCACGCGGCGAGACTCGCACGCGCCCCACCCTGCTGCACCGCGAGGACGCCCCGCGCCAGCACAGCGAACCCGACGGCCTCACCGCCGCCCAACGCGCCGCGATCCTGGCCGGCATGGAAGCCGTCACCAACACCGGCACCGGACGCATTCTTCAAACCCCGCGTTTCCGAGTGCCCGGCCTGCGCATCGCGGGCAAGACCGGCACCGCGCAAAAACGCAGCGCCGAAGGCACGATCAACCTGGCTTGGTTCGTGGGTTTCGTCCCTGCGGAAGATCCGCAGATCGCCGTCGCCGTGATGATCGAAGGTGACGCGGGCGAAGAACTGGGCGGCGGCAAATACGCCGCCCCCGTCGCCGGTGCCATTTTCAAGGCGTGGGCCGAGAAAACGCGACGGGAAGCGAGCCTCGCCGACCCGGCCGCCGCTCGTTGATCGCGACACGCCCGGCGTTTCAAATACGCTCCGCCGAGTCCCGCCCACCTCGGCGGCCGCCTGTCGAGATTCCGTTTCGGACGCAAAAAACGCCGCCCCTTGCGGGACGGCGTTTGAAGAAACCGTGAGGCGAGGCGGATGCCTTAGGCGCCGAGCTGGTAGCGGGTGAAACGACGCACGACCATGTTCTCGCCGGTCTTGGCGATGGCCGCGGTCAGGATCTCCTTGATGCTCTTCTCGGGCTGCTTGACGAAGGGCTGATCGAGGAGGCACACGGTGGCGTAGTATTTCTCCAGCTTGCCCTCGACGATCTTCTGGATCGCCGCGGGGGGCTTGCCGGCCACCTGGGCGGCGGCGATTTCGCGCTCCTTGGCCAGATCGGCCTCGGGCACTTCCTCGCGGCTCACCACGGAGGGATTCGCGGCGGCGATGTGGAGGGCGAGGTCGTGAACGAGCGCCTTGAAGTCTTCGTTGCGGGCGACGAAGTCGGTCTCGCAGTTGACCTCGATGAGGACGCCGACCTTGCCGCCGGTGTGGATGTAGCTGTAGATGACGCCTTCCTTGGCGACGCGGTCGGCGCGCTTGGCGGCGGAGGCGGCGCCCTTCTTGCGAAGGATGGTGATCGCTTCCTCGACGTTGCCGTTGGTCTCGACCAAGGCGCGCTTGCAGTCCATCAGACCGGCGCCGGTCTGGGCGCGCAGGTCGTTGACCATGGTGGCGGAGATAGTGGTGCTCATGTGGCTATGGCTAG
>CBIHRE010000004.1:0-27224 GCA_966212385.1 uncultured Akkermansia sp.
GAAGTGGGCGAGCGCGAGCGCGGCGGTCACGGCCGTTTCAAGACGCAGGACGCGCGCGCCGAGCGAGCAAAGCGTGAAACCCGAGGTTCGAAGCGCGGAGCGGTCGGCTGGGCCCCAGCCGCGTTCCGGTCCGAGGGCGAGGACGAGCGGATGGGGGAGGGGTGGAGGAAGCGGCGAAGCCTGAGGTCCGCGGAGGGACGTGGTCGCACCGACGGCGGGGGCGCGCGAGACGGTGGCCTCGTAGTTGTCGAGCGCCAGAAGCCGCGGGTGCGGGGGAGGCGGGGAAGGTTGAAGGGCCTGCGCCTGTCGTGGTGCGGACGACGGGAACGGGGGGAGAGCTGGCGGGGCGGGGTGTGATACTTCCCGAGTTGTGTAACCATATGGGTTACACAACTCGGGGAGGATAGATTCAAGGGAGTGTGTCCATGTGACGGCGGGGAGGCGGGTGTCGCAGGCCTGGGCGGCGCCGGCGAGGAGGTGAACACGGGCGGCCCGGCGTGGCGGGGGCGGCGCCATTCGCCGGAGGTCCAGAGCGAGGAAGTCGCGTATTTGGGGGCGGCGCGCTCTGACGCGATGATGTGGATACACGCGACTCCGAGCGTGGTGGCGTCGCGCAAGAGATCGCGCGCGGTCTGGGGGCGCGGCAGGCCGACGAGCAGGGTGACGGGCGGGAGCGGCGGGGGCTGGTGCGTCGGAGCGAAATCGAGCGAGACGGATGTGGCGTCGACGGAGCGCAGGGTGGCGGCGCCGAGCGGGCCGTCGACGAGGCCGGCGACGAAGGTGTCGCCGGGAGCGCGGCGCAGCACCTTCAGGATGTGTTGCGCGCGCGGGTCGGAGAGGGGCAGGGGGGCGGCGAGTTCCGCGGGCTCGAAGAGGACGAGGTTCACGGGTGGCGCGAGGGGCGTGAAGCGTGGAGCAAGGAGCGAGGAGCCGGGAGCCGGAATCGGGAGGTGACGCAGGAGCGAGGACCGCGCCAGAACGGGGATCGCGGATTGGCGCCACGCTCCCTGCTCCCGGCTCCTTGCTCTTTATCCGGCCAGGATGGCGTCGATGCGGGCGAGCTCATCGTGGGAGAAGCGCGTGTTCTCGAGCGCGGCGACGCAGTCCTCGACTTGGGCGACCTTGCTCGCGCCGATGAGGGCGGTGGTGACGCGGGCGTCGCGCAGCACCCAGGCGAGGGCCATGCGGGCGAGGCTTTGGCCGCGCGCTTCGGCGAGGACGTTGAGTTTTTGGATCTTGGCGACTTTTTCGGGGGTGATGCCGTCGGCGTTGAGGAAGGGGCTGTTGGCGTTGGCGGCGCGGGAGTCTGCGGGGATGCCGCCGAGGTAGCGGTTGGTGAGCAGGCCTTGGGCGAGGGGGCAGAAGGGGATGCAGCCCATGCCTTCGCGGTCGAGGACGCCGAGGAGCTCGGGTTCGATCCAGCGGTTGAACATGTTGTAGACCGGTTGGTGGATGAGGGCGGGGACGCCCATCTCGCGGAGGATTTGCGCGGCGCGGGCGGTGGTGGGCGCGTCGTAGCTGGAGACGCCGACGTAGAGGGCTTTGCCGGAACGGACGGCATGCGCGAGGGCGCCCATGGTTTCCTCAAGAGGAGTGTGCGGGTCGGGGCGGTGGCTGTAGAAGATGTCGACGTAGTCGAGGCCCATGCGCTTGAGCGACGCGTCGAGCGAGGAGAGCATGTATTTGCGCGAGCCCCATTCGCCGTAGGGGCCGGGGTGCATGCGGTAGCCGGCCTTGGTGGAGATGATGAGCTCGTCGCGGTAGGGAGCGAGGTCGAGCGCGAGCATCTTGCCGAAGTTCTCCTCGGCGGAGCCGGGGGGCGGGCCGTAGTTGTTGGCGAGGTCGAAGTGGGTGACTCCGAGGTCGAAGGCGCGGCGCACGATGGCGCGGCCGTTTTCAAATTGGTCCACGCCGCCGAAGTTGTGCCAGAGGCCGAGCGAGATTTTCGGCAGCAGGAGGCCGGAGCGGCCGCAGCGGGCGAAAAAGGAGGCGTTGTCGTAGCGGGCGGGGGAGGGGAGGTAAGACATTGTCGGGGGTGGAGAAACGCGCTGCGTCGAGATCGCGTTGTCGCGATGACGTTGGATCGACGCGGGATGTCGAGTGCGGTGGCGAGGGCGCGAGTCGAACAGTTCCAAATTTCGCCTCACAACGGCGGCGGGTCGCAGGCAAAACGTCCGGATCACCGTCTGGATCGTGAACAGGGCCCCGGTCTCGTCCTGCTGAATTCGCAGGTCTTGAGAAGTGGTGCGGCCGGGGGGAATCGAACCCCCGAGACCACTTTGGAAGAGTGGAGTTTTACCACTAAACTACGGCCGCAGAACCAACGACGAGCGACGCTCGACGATGCGGCGGCCATGGTCAAGCACGCGGTCCGCGTTTCGGATTCCCGAGGGACCCCTGCGAAGGCGACGTGAAAGCCGCTAATGCGGGGAGGAAACGGGTTGCCGCCCCGACGGGCGCGCGCCAAGCGTTTCGCATGGCTTTTATCACGACGACGCGCAGCGCCCCCGCCAGCCAAGCCCAGACCTCTCTCCGTTCCGCTCCCGCCGGTGCCTCCGCCTTGCCGAAGAAAGCGAGCCTCGCAGCCTCGCAGGCCCTTGCGAAGCAGAAGGCTTACGAGAAGAAGGCGAAAAACTACAAGCTGCCCCTCGGCGAGCTTGCGATTTTCACCCAGCAGCTCGCGTCTCTGCTCGGCGCAGGTCTCCCGCTGGTGCAGTGTTTGGAGGCGTTGCAGGACCAGACCGAGGATCCGGTTTTCCGCGTGATCATCCGCGACGTGCGCGTCGAGATCTCCCAAGGCAGCGCGTTCTCGCATGCGGTGAAGATGTATCCGAAGGCGTTCAACTCGCTCTTTATTTCAATGGTGGAGGCCGGCGAGGCCTCTGGCGCGCTGGCGGAAATCCTTGGCAAGGTGGCCGTCTACTTCGAGTCGAGCGTGAAGCTCACGAAAAAGGTGAAGTCCGCCATGACCTATCCGATCGCGGTCATCGGCCTCGCGATCGCCTTGGTCAATATTCTGCTCATTTTCGTCATTCCGGTCTTCGCCTCGATGTTCGCCGACTTCGGCGCCAAGCTGCCCGCACCGACTCAGATGCTCATCGATTTGAGCGATTTTCTTAAGCACAACTTCTTCTATTTGGTGGCCGCCGCGGGTGGCGTGTATTGGGGCATCGGCAGATTCATCGCGACGCCGCGTGGCCGGCGGTTGAAGGACCAAGGCCTCGTGAAGGCGCCCATCTTCGGAAATCTCATCCACAAGATCGCGCTCTCCCGTTTCTGTCGCACCTACGCCACGCTGATTCGATCCGGCGTGCCGATCCTGCGCACGCTCGAGATCGTCGCCGCCGCCTCCAACAAGGTGCAGATCGAGGATGCCTGCGCGGAGATCGCCAAACACGTGAGCCAAGGCGGTCAGGTTTCGGAGGTGCTCGCGACCAACCCGTTTTTCCCGCCGATGATGAAGCACATGGTGAAGGCCGGCGAATCCACCGGCAACGTCGACGGCATGATGAACAAGATCGCCGACTTCTACGATACCGAGTCGGAGGCCACCGTCGCCTCGCTCACATCTCTGATCGAGCCCATGCTGATCGTGTTCCTGGGCGTGGTGGTGGGCGGCATCGTGATGGCGATGTTCCTCCCGATCTTCCAGCTCGGCGCCGTCGCGGGCGGTCTTCAGCAATAAGGTAAAGCCCTCCATGGATCGCGGCTTGCGCCAGCGGCGCGCAAGCCGTCTGCTCCCTGCTCAACCTCTTACATTTTAACCGCAGTCGCCCCAGCGCCCCATGCCGTCCGTCCTTATCGTAGACGATCTCCTTTCCATCCACGAGATGCTCGAGGCGGTCATCCAGCCTACCGGTTACAGCACCGCTTTTGCGACCGACGGCGAGAAGGCGCTCGCCCGCTACAAGGCCGAAAAATACGACCTCGTGCTGGCCGACATCGATATGAAGCCGATGGACGGCATCACGTTGCTCCGTCAGCTCAAGGCCTACGATCCCACCACCGTCGTCATCATCATGACGGCCTACGCCTCGACCGAGAGCGCGGTCCAGGCACTGAAGTTCGGCGCCTTCGACTACCTTCAAAAGCCCTTCCGTGTCGACGATCTGATCTCCACGCTCAAACGCGCCCTCGAATATCGGCGCTTCAGCGTCGAGCGCCCCGCCGAGAGCGCCGCGAAGGCCGCCGGTGGCGCCAAGGATATAGATAGCACGCTGGTCGGCGTGAGCGCCGCGCATAAAAAGCTCGTCCAGCAGGTCAAGAAGCTGGCCGGCGTGCGCACACCGGTCCTGCTCCAAGGCGAGGCCGGCACCGGCAAGGCGACGATCGCCGAACTCCTGCATTCCGGAAGCGCGCCTGCCGACGCGCCGCTGGTCCGCATCGATTGCGGGCAAAGCTCGGACGCCAACTTTCGCCACGGTCTCTTGGGTGACAACGGCGCCGGCGGAGCTTGGCTCGTGCAAGCCCGCGGCGGCACCTTGATGTTGCAGAACATCGAGAAACTCTCCGCGGCCCTGCAGCGGGAACTCGTCGGCGTGCTCCGCACCCATGCGCAATCTTTCCGCCTCGTATGCACCAGCGGCGAAGATCTCGAACGCCTCACGGAAGAAGGGCGCTTCGACGACGAATTGTTCTACCGCGTGGCTTCGCTTCCTCTCGTGCTGCCCCCCTTGCGCGAGCGCATCGAGGACATCCCCACGTTGGTGAAGCACTTCACCGCCCGCGCCGCCAATCCGAACTTCGACGCGAAGCTCGTCGAATTCACCCCGGACGCGCTCGCCGTTTTCAAGGCCTATCCGTGGCCCGGCAACATCACCGACCTCGCGCAGGTGGTTGGCAAAATCGCCTCCACGACCGAGGTGCGCGTTGTCGGCGTGGATCAGCTTCCGCTCCGTATCAAGGATCTCGGTGGCTGGCCCAAACTCGCCGATTACCTCGCGCTTCAGGAAAAGCATTATATCGAGCAAGTTCTTCACGCTTGCCGCGGCAACAAGGAGCAGGCCGCGCGTGTCCTCGGCATCGAGGTCGCCCGCGTCGGCTAGCCGCCTGGGCCTAGCCCGCTTTTCGCGCCGCGCCGGCCTTTGCCGCCGCGGCTTTTTTATTTTGGGTCCGACGACCTTTCCCGGCTGATGCGGAATTCGGGCGCTACGTGCCCGCCTTTCCGCTTGCCGAGCCCTCGGCGCGCCCAAGCATCCGGCGCCATCTACGCCCTGCCATGCCCAAGCGCACCGACATCAAGTCCATCCTCATCATCGGCGCCGGTCCCATCGTGATCGGCCAGGCCTGCGAGTTCGATTACTCCGGCACCCAGGCTTGCAAGGCTCTGCGCGAAGAGGGCTACCGCATCATTCTGGTTAACTCCAATCCGGCGACGATCATGACCGATCCGGAGTTCGCCGACGCCACCTACATCGAGCCGCTCACGGTCGAGTTCGTGGAAAAGATCATCGCCAAGGAGCGTCCCGACGCCCTCCTCCCCACGCTCGGCGGACAGACCGCGCTCAACCTCTCGATGCAGCTCCACGAGAAGGGCATTCTCGAGAAGTATAAGGTCGAGATGATCGGCGCCAAACCCGCCGCCATCGCCAAGGGCGAGGATCGCGAACTCTTCAAGCAGGCCATGCTCAAAATCGGCCTCGACGTCGCCCGCTCCAAGGTCGTCAAGACCCTCGAGGCCGCGCGCGCCGCCGCCGACGAGCTTGCGATGTTCCCGCTCATCATCCGCCCCTCCTTCACCCTCGGCGGCTCCGGCGGCGGCATCGCCTACAACAAGGAAGAGTTCGAGCGCATCGTCGCCAACGGCCTCGACCTCTCGCCCGTCCACGAAGTCCTCGTCGAGGAATGTCTCCTCGGCTGGAAGGAATACGAGATGGAGGTCATGCGCGACCACAAGGACCAGTGCGTCGTCATCTGCTCCATCGAGAACTTCGACCCGATGGGCGTGCACACCGGCGACTCCATCACCGTCGCGCCCGCGATGACCCTGACCGACAAGGAATACCAGGTCATGCGCGATGCCTCCTTCGCCGTCATCCGCGAGATCGGCGTCGAGACCGGCGGCTCCAACATCCAGTTCTCCATCGACCCGAAGACCGGCCGCCAGGTTGTGATCGAGATGAATCCCCGCGTGTCGCGTTCTTCCGCGCTCGCGTCGAAGGCCACCGGCTTCCCCATCGCCAAGATCGCCGCCAAGCTCGCCGTCGGCTACACGCTCGATGAGCTGCGCAACGACATCACGCGCCTCACCCCGGCCAGCTTCGAGCCCACGATCGACTACGTGGTAACGAAGATCCCGCGCTTCACCTTCGAGAAATTCGTTGGCGCCGATCCCACCCTCACCTCCGCGATGAAGTCGGTCGGCGAGGCGATGGCCATCGGCCGCACTTTTAAGGAGTCATTCCAAAAAGCCCTCCGCTCCCTCGAGGTCGGCGCCTTCGGCTTTGGCGGCGGCAAACTCGGAGGCGACGTCCTCCCCGACGACAAGACCATCCGCAGCAAGCTCGCCACGCCCAACAACGAGCGCGTGTTCTACATCCGCTACGCCTTCATGGCGGGCTACACCGTCGAGCAGATTTTCGACCTCTCGAAGATCGACCCCTGGTTCCTCACCCAGCTCAAGGAGGTCTACGACCTCGAGGTCGAGGTGAAGAAGCACACGCTCGCCACCGTTCCCGTCGCGCTCCTCAAGCGCGCCAAGCAGGCCGGCTTCTCCGACGCCCAACTCGCCGGCTTCCTCAAGAGCGATCTCTTCGCCGTCCGCAAGGCCCGCAAGGAGCGCGGCGTCGGCACCACCTATCGCCTCGTCGACACCTGCGCGGCCGAGTTCGAGGCCTTCACGCCGTATTACTATTCCAGCTACGGCGACGAGAACGAGGTCATGCCCGCCAAGGGCAAAAAGAAGATCATGATCCTTGGCGGCGGTCCCAACCGCATCGGCCAAGGCATCGAGTTCGACTATTGCTGCGTCCACGCCTCCTTCGCCCTCCGCGAGGCCGGCTACGAGACGGTGATGGTCAACAGCAACCCCGAGACCGTCTCCACCGACTACGACACCTCCGACCGTCTTTATTTCGAGCCCCTCACCCTTGAGGACGTGCTCGAGATCTACGAGCAGGAGAAGTGCGAGGGTGTCATCGTCCAGTTCGGCGGCCAGACCCCGCTCAACCTCGCCACCGCCCTCAAGAAGGCCGGCGTGAACGTCATCGGCACCAGCCCCGAGTCCATCGAAGCCGCCGAGGACCGTAAGCTCTTCTCCGCCATTCTCGACGAGACCAAGCTCAAGGCCCCCGCGCACCGCACCGCGATGAGCGAGGCCGACGCCCTGGCCGCCGCCAAGGAACTCGGCTTCCCCGTCCTCCTCCGCCCCAGCTTCGTGCTCGGCGGCCGCGGCATGTTCATCGTCTACTCCGAGGAGGAGTTCAAAAACGTCGTCCGCCAGGCCTTCGACGTCATGCCGGACAAGCCCGTCCTCATCGACAAGTTCCTCGAGGACGCGATCGAGCTCGACGTCGACTGTATCAGTGATGGCACTACGACGGTGATCGGCGGCATGCTTGAGCACATCGAGTTCGCCGGCGTCCACTCCGGCGACGCCGCCATGGTGATGCCCCCGCACACCCTGCCGAAGGCGATGCTCGACACCGTTCGCGCCGCCGCCCACTCGCTCGCCAAGGCCCTGAAGGTCGTCGGCCTCATGAACGTCCAGTTCGCGATCAAGGACAACCAGCTCTACGTCCTCGAGGTGAATCCGCGCGCCTCGCGCACCGTGCCCTTCGTCGCCAAGGCCATCGGCGTCCCTCTCGCCAAGCTCGCCGCCCGCGTCATGACCGGCAGCAAGCTCAAGGACCTCGGCTTCACCCAAGAGCAGACGCCCAAGCACTGGTGCGTCAAAGAGGCCGTGTTCCCCTTCGCCCGCTTCCCCGGAGCCACCATCGTGCTCTCGCCCGAGATGCGTTCCACCGGCGAGGTCATGGGCCTCGACGCCGACCTCGGCGTCGCCTTCGCCAAGGCCCAGGCCGCCGCCAAGCCCGGCCTGCCCGTCGCCGGCAACGTGTTCCTCTCCGTGAAGGATGCGGACAAGCCCCGCGTTGTCGACCTCGCCCGCGAGTTGTCCTCGCTCGGTTTCAGCATCTTCTCCACCGGCGGCACCGCCAAGGTCCTCGCCGACAACGGCGTTCCGGTCACCCGCCTCGCCAAGATCGATGAAGGCCGCCCCACCGCGGTCGACATGATCAAGAACGGCCAGATCAAGCTCATCATCAACACGCCCGCCGGCCAGATCCCGCGTCAGGACGAGAACAAGATCCGCGCCGCCGCCTACGCCCACAGCGTGTGCATCATGACGACCCTCACCGGCGCCAAGGCCGCCCTTCAAGGCATCAAGGCACTCAAGTCCGAGCAGATCGGCGTGAAGCCCATCCAAGGCTACAAGGGCAACGTGAACGTGCTCTGAGCCCGCTCCCGCCTCCACCCCGCCGCGCGCTGATCCGCTAGCTAATCGCCCGCCGTGCCCTTCGAGGCCGGCGGGCTTTTTGTATGTGCCCATCTTGGCTAAGGAAAACAGAGCAGCGCCCGCCGCTTGTTTTGCCGCGCTAACGTGGCAGGCTGGATCCGCGTCTCGCCCCACGCCCCCACCGCTTGCGCCGCCGCCCGCCCATTCCCAAAAGCGCCCTGTTTTTCGGAGCGATTCTCGCCTTCGCGGCGAGCCTCTGGTCGCTGCGCATCGCTCCTCCCGCGATCGCTCCGGCCCGCGGACAAGTCGTCGTGTCGACCATGCCGACCGCTTCCGCCGGGCAAGCTCCCGCGGCGGAGACGTCTCCTTCACCTGCTCCTGCCGCCACCGCGCCCGCCTCGCCGCTTCCCACGCTCGCCGACGTCCTCGCCGAGGCCGGCGATCTCTCGGTGCCGGAAAATCGTCAACGCGCCGTGGAGCGCCTTCGCATGATCGAGCGCGAGCGCCGCACCGCCGCCGCCGCTGAAGCCCGCCGGCGCCGCTTGCCATTGCGGGTCGAGCGTCCTGACGGCGTCATCCAGGAACTGGTCGCTTTCGAAAACGGCCGCCCCGTTTACTTCACGACCCATAACCTCAACGCCGCCATCAGCTCCGGCGCGAAGGTCCTCCAGGCCTCACCTTACGGTCTTTCCGGCACCGGCGTCACGGTCGGCGTCTGGGACGGCGGCTCTGCGCGCGCCACCCACCAGGAGTTTGCCACCGGCGGCGGCTCGCGCGTCACGGTCAAGGACGGCGCCGCTTCGATCGACCACGCCACACACGTGAGCGGCACCATCGCCGCCGCTGGCGTCGACGCCTCCGCGAAAGGCATGGCTCCAGCCGCCTCGGTCGACAGCTACGACTGGAACAGCGACAAAACCGAGATGACCGCTCGCGCCGCCACCGCGCCGAACCAGGCGGGCATGCTCTACATTTCCAACCACAGCTACGGCTACGTCGCCGGCTGGAACTACATCGGCGGCACCGGCAGCCCTGCGCGCATCTGGGAATGGAATGGCGACGGCGCCACCGCCACCGCCGCCGACTACGATTTCGGCCGCTACAACACCTACGCCCGCGACACCGACGCCCTCGCCGTCAGCGCGCCTTATTACCTCCAAGTGCGCAGCGCCGGCAACGACCGCATCGACAACCCTTCCGCCGGTCAGGCCGTCGCCCTCTCGCCCGGCGGCGCCACCGTCGTCACCTACGACACCACGCTCCATCCGAAGGGCGACGGCTCCTACCTCGGCGGCTACGGCACGATCAGCTTCGACGCGTTGGCGAAAAACATTCTCACCGTCGGCTCCGTCTCCGATGCCGTGACCAACGGCGTGCGCGACGTGACCAAGGCCTCCGTCGCCTCCTACTCCGACTGGGGCCCGACCGACGACGGCCGCATCAAGCCCGACCTCGTCGCCAATGGCGAGGGGCTCTACTCCTCGCTCAACGGGAGCGACGCCACCTACGGCACCATGAGCGGCACCAGCATGGCTTCCCCCAGCGCCGCCGGCACCGCCGCGCTTCTGATCGAGGACTATGCCCGCCTCTTCCCCGGCGGTGCCATGCGCGCCAGCACGCTCAAGGGTTTGCTCATCCACACCGCCGACGACCTCGGCAACCCCGGCCCAGACTACCGCCACGGCTGGGGCCTCATCAACGGCCAGGCCGCCGACGACCTGCTCCGCGACCACTCCGTCAGCCCGCTCAAGCACCGGCTCACCGAGGGTTCGATCACCGCGGCGCCGAGCGTGAGCTTCGATGTTGTCTGGGACGGCGCGAGCCCGCTGCGCGCCACGCTCTGCTGGACCGATCCCGCCGGCACCGCCACCACGACCAACGACCTCCGCACCGCCCGCCTCGTCAACAACCTCGACCTCCGCGTCGTCGGCCCGGGCGGCGCGATCTATCAGCCCTACGTCATGCCCTTCGTAGGAGCCTGGACACAGGCCGCCGCCGACCTGCCTGCCACGACCGGGCAAAACAACACCGACAACGTCGAGCAGGTCTACCTCGCCGCGCCGCCCGCCGCCGGAGTTTACCGCGTCACGGTTTCGCTGACCGGCGTGCTCAGCGGCACCGAGCAGCGCTACTCGCTCCTGCTCACCGGCGCGGCCAACCAGACTCCGCCGCCTCCATCGCTCCGTCTCGACGGCGTCACGCCCGCCACCTCGCTCCCCGGCGTCGCGAACGTCACGCTCACCGGCGCCGGCTTCCAATCCGGCATTGGCCTGAGCCTGCGGCATTCCGGCTCCGCCGACATCGTCGCCTCCAACGTCCAGTTCGGTTCCTCCACGCTCTCCGGCCAGTTCAACCTCGTCGGCGCCGCGGCCGGCGCGTGGGACCTCGTCGCGACCAACACGAACGGCGAGACCGCCACGCTCGCCGCAGCGTTTACCGTTCAGTCCGCCATCTGGTGCGAGACCTTTGAGGGAGCCGTGAGCGGCTGGACCTCCTCCGCTTCCATCGGGACCAACTCCTGGTCGCTCTCGACGGCGCAGAGCCAAAGCCCGTCGACGGCCTTCTTCGCGCCCGCGCCTTCCTCGAAAACCACCACCAGCCTCGTCTCGCCGGTGATCGCGATCCCGCCGGGCGCGAACAACCTCCAATTCAAGTTCTGGCACCGCTACGTGTTCGCCAACACCGGCGACGCGGGCCGCCTCGAACTCTCCGTCGACGGCGGCTCGACCTGGTTCGACGTCACCGACAGCGGCTCCGGCGCCGCCTTCGCCAGTAACGGCTACAACGGCACCGTCAGCACCTCCGGTCCGTCGAGTGGTCGCAACGAATTCGCCGGCAAGAGCGCCTGGGTGAACAGCGTCGGCTCCTTCATCGAGACCGTGGTCAATCTCACCGACACCGCGAAGTTCGCAGGCAAAAACTTCCGCGCCCGCTGGCGCATCGCGACCAACAGCGGCACCGCCAGCACGGGCTGGTATGTCGACAGCGTCTCGCTCACCGGCGGCGGCAACCTCACCAACGCCGCGCCCGTCGTCGTCACGCCGGCCTTCTCCGGCTCGACGCAGACCGTGACCGATCCCGACGGCACCGTCTTCACGATCATCGCCGGCCGCGATACCACGCTCGGCGTCGCGGCGTCCGACGACGGCGGCGAGGCCAACCTCGTCTACACGTGGAGCGCCAGTTCCACCGGCGGCGTGCCCGTCGGCTTCGGCGCGAACGGCTCCAACGCCGCGAAATCCACCACCGCGACCTTCGAGGCGACGGGCGATTATCTCGTCACCGTCCAGATTCGCGACGTCGACGGTCTCGCCGCCACGAGCACGCTGCGTCTGCGCGTCGTCTCCGTGGCGGACTCGCTCGCGGTGTCGCCTCCCGTCGCGAGCGTGACGGTAGGCGGGCAACTCGCGTTCTCCGCCTCACTGCTCGACCAGTTTGGCCAGCCGCTGGCCTCGCAACCGATGTCCTTCGCGTGGACCGCTAACGGCGGTGGCTCGATCGACGGCGCGGGCCTCTTCTCGGCCACCGCCGCCGGCGGGCCCTATCTCGTCACCGCCACGAGCGGCGCGTTCACCGCGTCCTCTTCCGTCACGGTGAACCGCGCCGCGGCCGAGATCATTCTCGGCGGTCTCGTGCGGACCTACGACGGAGCTCCGAAATCAGTGACCGTCTCCACCGTGCCCGCCGGCCTCGCGGTGGCGGTTACCTACGATGGCGCCGCCGAGGCGCCTTCCGCGCTCGGCAGCCACGAGGTCGTCGCCTCGATCACCGACGCGAACTACCAAGGCTCCGCATCGGCCACGCTCGTGGTTCGCAGCGGCTATGAGGCGTGGGCCGAAGCGCTCGGGCTCGCGGGCGCGGATGCCGCCGCGACCGCCGACCCGGACGGCGACGCGTTGCCCAACCTTCTCGAATACGCCACCGGCGGCGATCCGTTCGCGCCGAATGCATCGCCTGTCAGCGTGCGCGTGGAGAGCGGATTTCTTGCGCTCACGACGTCGCGCCTCGCGGACCCCTTGCTCGTCTACACGGTCGAGGCCGCGAGCGATATCGGCGGCGCGTGGACGCCACTCGATACGCCTGGAAATCCCGCGACCGGCGCCGCGAATGTCGGCGGAGTTGTCACGGTTCTGGATACGGTTCCGCTGGTTACCACCCAGCGCCGCTTCCTACGTTTACGAGTAGGTTACTAGGCGGGAAATTTCCGGAGTAAGCTTGGGCCTATCCTAGGCTAAGGCGCGGTAAAATACCGGGCTGAAATGGCACCGGTCGGAGGACGGGCGTTCCCAGTGTGCGTCAACCCTGCATACTACCATGAAACAATACCGCACATCCTGGTTTGTGACCGGCCTGCTTGGTGCCGCCTTGGCTTCGCCCTTGGCGGCTCAGACCACCGAGCCTTCGCCGCCGGCCGTGCCCGCGCTCGAGTCGGGTATCGGTCTTCAAATTACGCTGACGACCACCGGCACCGAGAAGTCCTCCGGTCCGGAGTCCGCCAAGGTCTACACCGCGGATTTCGATGTGACGCGGTTGAATGCGAAGGACTTTGTCGCGCTGCTCGACGAGAAATACGATCTCGTCGACAAGCCGCAGGACTACGCGCTCGTCGCCGTGCTCGTCGACACCGAGACCGAGGACGGCTATCGCTTCTATCTGAAAAACAAGAAACCCAACGGCACTCCGGCTTACGTTTACCTCTCGCCGGAAATCATTGGGTTTACGGTCGATGCCAGCGCGGGCAAATACCGCGAGGTCCACAACGGCGACGCGTTGAAGAGCGGGAACGGTCGCTACAAGCACGCCGTGACCGTCGACACCGCGGGTTTCGAGACCAAGGGCGTCGCGAGCGGCGGATATGATATCAAGGACATCACCGTGGACGGCGTCACCGCGAAGTTGAGCGTTCCGAGCGCGATGAAGGTGAACACGACGGGCTTCTACACCGAGAACCCCGGCACGCCGCAGGCGAAGACCTACATCGCCGAGACGAGCTGGACCTTCAACGCCGCGAAGAAAGTCGACCTGAACGATTATCCCGCGCCGCCGCCTCCCCCGGCGCCCGAGACGCCCGCGGCGCCTTGAGCCCCGGGCGATCGAGTAGTGGTTGATAAATACGGATAAACAAAAGCCCCCCGCCGCATTTGCGGCGGGGGGCTTTTGTTTGGTCGGCGGAAATGGAGCCGGGAAAAGCTCAGAACTGCCAGTTCACGATCGGGAGGATCGGATAGATGTCCGAGTTGGTGGCGTAGTTCACGAGGCCGATCTGGAGGCCGCCGTCGAGGCGCTCGGCCCAGTTGACGAAGCCGAGTTGGAGGCCCTTTAGGGCTTCCGCTTTGTTGAAGAGGCCGAGCTGCACGCCGGTGAAGTCGACTTCGTTCAGGTTGATCCAGCCGCTCTGCAAGCCGCAGGAGCCCATGCCGCCGATGCGCGACACGACGCCGCTTTGCCAGCCGGTGAACTCGCCCGCGGTGTGGGAGTAGATCCAGGACCATTGCACGCCGACGGCGTCGCCCTCGACGAGGTTGGCTCCGGGGGCCCAGCCGAAGCCGGCGAAGTCGCCGGTGGTGGAGTTGACGATGCCGAGATCGACGCCGCTGACGTTGCGATTTTCGCCGTAAACGAAGTCGATGCGCAGTCCGCGCACATCCTCGGTCGAGTCGACAAGCTGCAGATCGGGCGCGAAGAAGCCGAACTGGAACACGGCCTCCGCCTTGGCCGTGGCGGCTGCGGCGACGAGAGCGAGGCTGCTGAGCAGGGTGGGGAGGGTTTTGCTAAGTTTCATGGCAAGGGTGAGTGAGTGTTTCTGCGGGAAGAGGTCAAAACGACGGCGCGTGAGCCGCTTGTAAACTTTACCCGGGATAGGTCCCCGGGGCGCTTCCGGCGGCACCCGGGTAGGGGGTAAGGACCGGAGCGGCTCTCCGCGCGGCTGGAGCGGACTCTGTGACCTCGCGTCGCCTGTATCCGAAAAATGGGCACGCAAATGATCGTGAGAAATCCGCGCGGCGCCCGGTGCGCGAAAGGCCGGCGCGCGAAGGCGGCTTCCTGGTCCTGGCGGGGGCGGCGGTGAGCGTGCGGTGCGACTTGCCTCCGGACCGCGCTTTTTCGCATGCTGCTCGTTTTCGCCATGTCCGCTTCGCCCGCCTCCGCCACTCTTGTCGCTTTATTGCATGGTCCCGATCAGCCGGGATTGGTCGCGCGAGTGTCGGGCTGGATCTTCGAGCGGGGCGGCAACATCCTTCACGCCGACCAGCACCGCGACATGGAGGCGGGCGTGTTTTTCCAACGCGTTGAGTGGGTGCCGCCGACCGGCACCGACGCTGCGGCGATGGCCTCCGAGTTCGAGGGCTTCGCGCGGGGGCTCGGGATGAATCCGCGAGTTTCGCGCAGCGACCGGCGGCCGCGGGTGGTGCTCTTCGTGTCGAAGTTCGACCACTGCTTCCACGATCTGCTCCTGCGCTGGAAAAGCGGCGACTACGCGGCGGACTTTGTCGCCGTCGTCTCGAACCACCCCGATCTCGCCGAAGCGACCCGCGGCTATGGCTTGCCGTATTACCACATCCCCGTCGGCGCGGCGACCAAGGCCGAGGCGGAGGCCAAACAGCTGGCGCTGCTCGCGGAGTTGAAAGCCGATCTCGTCGTGATGGCGCGTTACATGCAGGTCCTGTCGGCCGAGTTCCTCGACCGAATCCCGCCCGTGATCAACATTCACCATTCCTTCCTGCCGGCTTTCGCCGGCGGGCGGCCCTACCATCAAGCCTATGAACGCGGGGTAAAACTGATCGGCGCCACCGCGCACTACGCGACCGCCGTTCTCGATGACGGCCCGATCATCCAGCAGGACGTGGCTCGCGTGACGCATCGTCAGGACGTGTCGGATCTGGTCCGCCTTGGCCGGGATCTGGAGCGCCTCGTTCTCGCCCAAGCCGTGCGCGTGCACTTGGAACACCGGGTGCTGGTGTATGGCAAACGGACGGTCGTCTTTGACTGAGTTCGCCCGTTTGGATGTTCGGGACCTGTTGCTAGAGCTTGAGCATCATTTAGTTCAGATTAAATAAATCGCGGCTTTACGGCCATGGCGGCGGCTGTTTTGTTCTCGGCCCTTACCCTATTCCGCATGGCCGCCTCCGCTGACCAGAAGTCCTCCCGCACCGCCGGCGACGATCGCAACTTGGTGACGATCGACGAAAACTACCTCGCGCCCACATTTGAGGATAAGTTGTTGATTTTCTGGGAGAAGAACGGACGCGCCGTGGTTGCGGTGCTCGTTGTTGTCGCCCTTGCCATCGTCGCTCGCTGGGCCTTTGGCGCCTATGCGGCCAGCCGCGAACGCGCTGTCGCCGCCGAATATGCCGCGGCAAAAGACTCCGCATCGCTCAAGACCTTCGCCCAAGCCCATTCGGACGCGGTGCTCGCGGGGGTTGCACAGCTCCGTCTGGCCGATGAGGCCTATGCCGCCGGCAATTTTGCCGCCGCCCAAGCAGATTACGAGGCTGCTGCGAAAGTGCTTTCCGGGCAGGCGCTTGGAGATCGCGCCCGTTTGGGTGCCGCCGTGAGCAAGCTCCAAGCCGGCGATACGGCCGGTGGCAAGGCCGCGTTGGAAGCGCTCGCCAATGATGTGGTCTTCACTCGAGCCCTGCGCGCCGAGGCCGCTTTTCATCTCGCGCTTCTTGCTCGCGAGGCCGGTCAAACCGCGGAAGCCAAGAAGATGCTTGAGCTGGTGGCGACCGCCGATTCGACCGGCCTTTGGGCGCGACGCGCGATGGAGCTCCGCTCCAGCCTGCCGGCGGATCCCGCGCCCGCCGCACCTGTTCCCGCGCCCGCCGCCTCCACGGAGTCCGCTCCGGCCGCGACCGCTTCCTCTGTCTCGTTCCCGGTCGCGAAGTAAACAAGGCGCAATTCCCTTTCTCCCATTGGTTCTGGGAGACACCCGACGAACCCGCCGAGACCCCAAACGGCGGGTTTCGTTTTGGGTGATTGCGAGGGGAAAGAGCATACGATTTAGGCCGAGATTTCGTAACGGACCTTGACGCGCTCGCCTCGCGGCTCCTCCTTGCTCCGCTCGCACGTGTGTTTCGGGGTGTAGCTTAGCCTGGTAGAGCGCCTGGTTTGGGACCAGGAGGTCGTAGGTTCGAATCCTATCGCCCCGACCATTTTCACAAGTGTCAGCCGGTCATATATTCGCCCGGCTGGTCCAATCTCTGCTTGAATCGCTGATGGGCTCCACCTAGCCACTCTGGTTTAACTTTACTAAAATGGACACGATTTCGCGTGAATCTTCCCCCAGCTACCTGCCCATCGCGGGTCTTATCGCGGGCCTCGTCGGCCTGCTTCTTGGGGGCATCGCCTTGGCCAACGCCTCCAAGGCGAACAAGGCCGCCGCCGCCGCCGAGGCCAAGTTGACCGAGCAGATCGCGCGCATCGACACCGCCGAATCCACCGCAAGCAGCGCCAATTCCACCGCCGAGCGCGCCGCCGGTAACATCGCCTCCCTCCAGCGCTCCACGCAGGACGCCTTCACCGCCGTCGCCGGCGAAATGGGCAAGATCAACGGCGAGCTCGCCAAACTTCAAGAGGCCGCCTCCAAGAAGACCACCGCCACCACCACCAAAGATGGCGGCAAAGACGGCAAAACCGCCGCCGCTCCCGTTACTGCCGGTCCCGGCGAATACATCGTCAAGAAGGGCGACATCGGCACCTCGATCGCTCGCGCCGCCGGCGTCTCGGTCGCCGACCTCGTCGCCGTCAACCCCGGCGTCAATTTCAGCAAGCTTGCCGTCGGTCAGAAGCTCAAGCTGCCCGCCAAGAAGTAATTTCGCGCTTCCTGCGTGATCTGTCCTTTTCGCCTCCTGCCTTAGTCGGCGGGAGGCTTTTTTTCGCCCATGTCCGCCGATCCGTCTTCCGCTTCCGAATCGAATTCCTCCGCCTCCCCGGGCGCGCCCGCCCGCTGGCGACGCGGCGAGGTTCGTCTCCTCCAGCGCACGCGCATCCTCGACCTGAACAGCGTCCATTTTCATCACCCGCGTCGCGACGCTCATCGCGACTTCGTGATCGTCGATGCACCCGATTGGGTGAACGTGCTCGCGCATACCACGGACGATCGCCTCGTGCTGGTGAACCAGTTCCGCTACGGCATCGATGCCTTTTCTTTGGAAATCCCGGGCGGCGTGATCGAAAAAGGCGAGGATCCCGTCGCCGCCGGCGTGCGTGAACTCCTCGAGGAGACTGGCTACGAGGGCAAGAACGCGCGGCTGCTTGCGAGCGTGCATCCGAATCCTGCGTTCATGAGCAATCGTTGCCACCTCGTGCTCGTCGAGGATTGCCGGCTCGTGGCGCCGCCTTCCTGGGACCCGGATGAAGAGATGGAAATTTCCGCCCTGCCCGTCGCGGATGTCTATGCCCGCGCCCGCGCCGGCGGCATCACGCACAGTCTCGTGCTCGACGCCCTGCTGTTTTTCGAGCCGATCTGGCGTGCGCGCCGCGGTTTGTAGCCCCCAGGGATTTTCCGGCATCCGGCGGGAAACGTTCCCCCGGTTTGACTTGGCGGGCCGCGCACCGTTTTTTGCGCTTTGACCTCGATGTCCGCCGCGCCCGCCTTCGCCAACTCTCCCGAACTGCTCGCCAGCGAAGCCGCCGCGCGTCTGCCCGCGCCCTTGGAACGCGAGATCCGTCGCATCTACGAACGCAGCCCGCTTTACGCGAAGCGTTTCCCGCTGCATGACGAGCCCTTGCACTGGGCCTGTTACAAGGAGATCCCGGCCCTTTCGAAAAAGGACATCGTGACCCACGGCCACGAGGCGTTCTTCGAGGACTACCGCGTCATCCAGAAGGGCCTCGACGAAAAGCGCTACGAATACGAGTCCACCTCGGGCACCACGCAAGGTCCGATGACCGTCATCATGGAAGACGGCTGGTGGAACGCCCAGCTTGCCCGCGCCTATCGCGCGCATCCGCTGCTCGCGCCCTACGCCGATCGCCCCTATCGCAAGTGCATCCTCGCGCCGGTCGGCTGCTCCTCGAACCTCTGCCCCTACGAGGATCATCCCTTCCCGCACCGCTATTTCGACGGCACCGTCTACCTGAATCTGACCAGCGACCCTTTCGTTTTTCCCGAGACGGAGTGGGACCGCATCGTGACCGAGCTCCAGGCCGTGCAACCCGAGGTGCTCGAAGGCGAACCGATCTACCTCTCGCTCCTCGCCCGCGCCGCGCTTCGCCGCAAGGTATCCGTGCCTTCGATACGCGCGGTGATTCTCACCTACGGCAAGGCCAGCCTCGTCCACTCTCGCCGCATCGCCGAGGCTTTTCCCGCGCCGCAGGTCGACCTCTACGGCTCCACCGAGGCCGGCTACATCTTCGTCGGCGAGGCCTTTAAGGACGACTCCCGCGTCATCGACGGCAACGCCTTCGTCGAACTCGCGCCCTTCCGCGGCTTGGACGACGCGTTCCAACTCTACGTGACCACGCGCGAACGCGAGGCGATGCCGCTCCTGCGTTATCACACCGGCGATGTCGTGCGCCGCCTGCCGACGGGCTACCGGGTGCTCGGCCGCGAGGGCGGCCTGCATTTCCGCGCCGACGGCTCCATCGTTTCGCCGACCGAGATCGATGCCGCCATCCCCGCCGATTTTGCCTGCTGGCACTACAGCCTCACCCAAGCCGGCGACACGCGTTGGAATTTCGATTACGTGGCCGAGGAATCCGCCCCGGCGGGCTTGGAGGCCGCGATCGCCGCCGTGCTTGGCGACGGCGCCCGTGTCTCGGCCTTCCGCAAGCGTCTCATCGCACCCGCCGCCTCGGGCAAGTTCGCCCTTCTGAAGCCGCTCGCGAAGTAGGCTCGGTGCCCGCTCGCTAACCGTTTGTTGGCTTTGCCCCGCCGCCCGGGCTGTCATTTGCCCGGCTGCGAGGGGGGCTCAGGGCGCCTAATAAGCGCCGTAAGGCCCCTGCATGGCCGAGGCGCGACCTTTACAAGGTGGAGGCCGGCCGGTTAGGTCTCGCCCCCGACCACGCGTATTTTGCGCGTAGCCCCTGACTTCGACCACCTGTTACCGACCACCGCGATGAGCCTACTCGCCAACCTGTTCCGTTCCTCCATCGGACGAAAATTCCTGATGGCCCTCTCCGGCCTCATTCTCACCGGCTTCGCCTTCGGGCACCTGCTCGGTAATCTTCAGATTTTCGGCCAGCCCGACCAGATCAACGGCTACGCCCACTTCCTCCAAGGCCTCGGGCCCGCTCTCTGGCTCGTGCGCCTCGTCCTTCTCGCCGCCGCCGGTGTCCACGTCTGGGCCGCTGTCGCGCTCACGCTCGAGAGCAAGGCAGCCCGCGGCTCCGAACCCTACGGCGTCCACAAGTGGCTCGAGGCGACCATCGCCTCCCGCACGATGCGCATCACCGGCCTCGTGGTGTTCGCGTTCATCGTCTACCACATTCTTCACTTCACGGTCGGCCTCGCCGGCACGGAATATTACAAGGGCACGCTCGACCACGTCGTCATCGGCCACGATGTCCGCGAGTTTGGCATCCCCCTCGCCGCAAAGGGCGCCGAGGTCCACGACGTGTATTCTATGATCTTCATCGGCTTCTCCAAGCCGGTCGTCTCCCTTTTCTACATCATCGCGACCTCGCTTCTCGCGGTTCACCTCTGGCATGGCGCCGACTCGCTCTTCCAGACCTTCGGTCTTCGCAGCAACAAGTGGTCCTGCTGCCTCCGCAAGGCCGTCGGGCTCCTCGCTCTCGTCTACTTCCTTGGCAACCTGGCCATCCCGGGAGCGATTCTCACCGGCATCGCGAAGCCCGTCGCCGGCACCTACGCCGCGAAACACCTCGGCGTTTCCGCCGCGCCCGCCGCCACCACCGAGGCCACCCACTGATCCGGCCGCCCCCTAAACTTCAAACTTCAGACTTACACTCAAAGTCATGGCCACCCTCGATTCAAAGATCCCCTCCGGCCCGCTCGCCGACAAGTGGCGCAAGCACAAGACCGAGATCAAACTCGTCAACCCCGCCAACAAGCGCAAATACCACGTCGTCGTGGTCGGCGCGGGTCTCGCCGGAGCCTCCGCCGCCGCCGCGCTCGCCGATCTCGGCTACCAGGTCACCAGCATCGTCTTTAACGACTCGCCCCGCCGCGCCCACTCCATCGCCGCGCAGGGCGGCATCAACGCCGCCAAGAACTACCAGAACGACGGCGACAGCGTTCACCGCCTCTTCTACGACACCCTCAAGGGCGGTGATTACCGTGCCCGCGAGGCCAACGTCCACCGCCTCGCCGAGGTCTCGGTCAACATCATCGACCAGTGCGCCGCCCTTGGCGTGCCCTTCGCCCGTGAATACGGCGGCCTCCTCGCCAACCGTTCCTTCGGCGGCGCGCAGGTTTCCCGCACCTTCTACGCCCGCGGCCAGACCGGCCAGCAGCTCCTCCTCGGCGCCTATTCCTCGCTCTCCCGCTGCGTCGGCCAAGGCACCGTGAAGCTCGTCACCGAGCACGAGATGAGCGACCTCGTCGTCGTCGAGGGCCAGGCCAAGGGCGTCATCGCCCGCGACCTCAAGACCGGCAAGCTCGTGCGCTTCTCCGCCGACGCCGTCATCCTCGCCACCGGCGGCTACGGCAACGTCTTCAACCTCTCCACCTACGCCCGCGGCTCCAACGCCACCGCCATCTGGCGCGCCTACAAGCGCGGCGCCTGCTTCGCCAACCCCTGCTACACGCAGATCCACCCGACCTGCATCCCCGTCTCCGGCGACTACCAGTCGAAGCTGACGCTTATGTCCGAGTCGCTCCGCAACGACGGACGCATCTGGGTGCCGAAGAAAAAGGAAGACTGCAAAAAGAACCCCGCCGACATCCCCGAGGCCGACCGCGACTACTTCCTCGAGCGCATCTACCCGAGCTTCGGCAACCTCGCCCCGCGCGACGTCTCCTCCCGCGCCGCCAAGCGCATGTGCGACGAGGGCCGCGGCGTCGGCGAGACCGGCCTCGGCGTCTACCTCGACTTCGCCGACGCGGTCCAACGCTACGGCAAACAAGCCGCCGCCCGCGCGAACATCGCCAGCCCCTCCGCCGACAAGATCCTCGAGCTCGGCAAGGCCGCCGTCGCCGAGCGCTACGGCAACCTCTTCGACATCTACAAGGAGATCACCAACGAGAGCGCCTACGATCAGCCCATGCGCATCTACCCCGCCGTCCACTACACCATGGGCGGCCTCTGGGTGGACTATAACCTCATGAGCAACATCCCCGGCCTCTTCGTGCTGGGCGAGGCCAACTTCTCCGACCACGGGGCCAACCGCCTCGGCGCCTCCGCCCTCATGCAGGGCCTCGCCGACGGCTTCTTCGTCATCCCTTACACCATCGGCGACTACCTCGCCTCGCAAAAGCCCGGCAGGCGTCCCTCGACGGACCGCGCCGAGTTCGCCGCCGCCGAGAAGAACGTCGCCGACATGATTTCCAAGCTCCTCACCATCCAAGGCAAGGAGCCGGTCAACTATTACCACAAGAAGCTCGGCAAGATCATGTGGACCTACTGCGGCATGAGCCGCACCAAGGAGGGCCTCACCAAGGCCATCGGCGAGATCCAGTCCCTCAAGCAGGAGTTCTGGTCCGGCGTAAAGGTCCCCGGCTCGGCCGACACCCTCAACCAGGCCCTCGAGCGCGCCCTTCGCGTCGCCGACTTCATCGAGCTCGGCGAGCTCATGTGCCGCGACGCCCTCACCCGCGAGGAGAGCTGCGGCGGCCACTTCCGCGAGGAATACCAATGGCCGGACGGCGAGTGCAAACGCGACGACGAGAAATTCGCCCACGTCGCCGCCTGGGAGTTCCAAGGCGAGGGCAAGGAGCCCCTCCGCAACGTCGAGCCCCTCAACTACGAGTTCACCAAGATGAGCGTGCGTTCCTACAAGTGAGCCACGGCGTCACCGAAAACCGGATACACAAACACCCAACCCACCGCTTCCCATGGTCGCCGAAAACAACAGCACCACGCCCATCTCCGTCACCCTCCGCGTCTGGCGCCAGGCCGGGCCGAACCAGCCCGGCAAGTTCGTCGAGTATCCCGCAAAGAACCTCAACCCGAACATGTCCTTCCTCGAGATGCTCGACGTCGTGAACGACGGGCTCGAGGCCCGCGGCGAGGACCCGATCGCCTTCGCCCACGACTGCCGCGAAGGCATCTGCGGCACCTGCTCGCTCGTCATCAACGGCAAGCCTCACGGCCCGCACCGCGCGGTCGCGAGCTGCCAGACCTACATGCGTAGCTTCGCCGACGGCGACGTCATCGTCGTCGAGCCCTTCCGCGCCAAGCCCTTCCCGGTCATCAAGGACCTCGTCACTGACCGCTCCGCCTTCGACCAGATCCAGCAGGCCGGCGGCTTCATCACCGCCCGCGCCGGCTCGGCCTGCGACGCCAACGCGATCCCCGTGCCGAAGGATGACGCCGACCTCGCGATGGACGCCGCACAATGCATCGGCTGCGGCGCCTGCGTGGCCGCCTGCAAAAACGCCTCCGCGATGCTCTTCGTCTCGGCGAAGGTCTCGCACCTCGGCCTCCTGCCGCAGGGCCAGGCCGAGCGCGACACGCGCGTGCTCAACATGGTCGCGAAGATGGACGAGCTCGGCTTCGGCAACTGCACCAACCAATACGAGTGCAGCGCGGCCTGCCCGAAGCTGATCAGCCACGATTTCATCGCGCGCATGAACCGCGACTACATCGGCGCCACCTTCCGCCAGGCCTTCAAGCCCAAGAGCAACAGCACCGCCGGCGGCGTCTGAGCCGCGCGAGGGAACGCGAGTTCCGATTTCGAAGCCCGACGCTCCGTGCGCCGGGCTTCTTTGTTTCTGGAGGGCGGCGCTCCGTCGCCGCCTTCTGTGCTCGGACAGGCGCGGACGGCGCCGCGCCCTCCAGGCGAGTGCTCACTCCGTCCAGCGAATCGGATGCTCCTCGCCCTGAAACGGCCACGCGTCCGCGTTCGCGCACAGCCCGGCGCGCACCGGGTTCTCGCGGACGTAATGCCACTTTGCGTTGTAGTGGTCTCCGGGCCGCAGTTGCGTGTCCCAAAAATCGCGCTGCCAGAGGGGGTGTTCGCTTGGTCTCGGCCAGTGCCGTGACGCTTCGGATTTCCAAAACGTTACCCAGCGCGCAAGCGGTTCCGGAGGCCAGACGCCTGGGGAGCAGAAAAGGTGGATATGGTCGGGCATCACGACCCAGCGGCCGACTCGCCAGATGTGAGCTCTGGCCCAAGCCGCACGCAGGGTCGAGACCGAGTCCTCGCGAGCCAGCACCGGTTTCCGGCCCTGCGTGCAGACGGTGACAAAGACGACGATGGAGCCGTTATAACGTTCCATCACCGGCAGGTGCACGGGAGCTTTTCGCGCCGGCTGCGCCGGCGTCGGCGCGGACGGAGCCGCGCCCTCCAGCGTAGGTTTAGCCCGTGGATCGTTCATGCGTTCGCGCGGCTCTGGTTGGAGGGCGGCGCGCCGTCGCCGCCTTCTTCGGGACGCGGGCTCATCTCCCCGCTTCGTCGAAGACCACGTTGAAGGTCTCGGCGAGCGAGGCCCATTCCGCGTCGACGGCGGTAAGTTCGCCTTTCGCGTCCAAGCGCTTTTCCATCGTCGCGTAGACGCGGTTGCCGATCATTTGGCCGATGAAGCTGCCCGCAGCGGCGCCGCCGGCGAAGCCTAGCGAGATGATCGAGCCCGAGGCGTGATGCGTGAACGCCACGAGCAAGACGCAGATCACGAGGCCGAGCACCAGGCCGCCGACGATGCGGCAGGTCCACTCGATGAGATCGTTGGCCTTGTCGGTGTTGTCGAGGGCTTCGTTCCGATGCGAGGCGCGCGCGGTGAAGGTGTAGAATTTCCGCGGAGGCTGCTCCTTGTAGGACATGTCCAGACCGAAGCTGGTGGCCACCGTCAGCACCGCGCTGCCTTTGCGGATGACGTAGAGGTGATCGGTCTCGTTGCGCGCGGCGCTCGTCGTCACGTAGCCCTCGCGTCCTTGGAACATCTGCTCGAGGTAGTGCACGAGCTGCTCTCGATAAAAACGCGCCTGCGAGAGCGCCTCGTCTTTTTCGCCGAGATCGAAGTGCAGGCTGCGGGAGATTTCTTTTTCGGTGACGGAGTCGGGGCTCATGACGAGGAGGTGGCGGGGCGGGGTTCGGAAGCGAAATCAACGACCACGGGCGCGCGCTCGAAGTCGGCCGCGGCGAGCAAGGGCTCGGGCCGGAGGCCGCGCAGGGCGGCGACGAAGCGGTCCGGCACGATCTCGAGACGGGTGGCGTAGTGAGTGGCGATGTCGTTGTAGTAGCCGCGTGCCAAGGCCAGGCGTTGCTCGGTCTCGACCAGCTCGCGGTGGAGCGCGGCGAAGCCGGCGTCGGCGACGAGCTCCGGGTGACGCTCGACCACGGTTCGCAAGGCGGGCGCCACGCCGCCGTAGTCCGGACCGGATACGCCGGGCGGGGTCGCGACGGCTTGGGCGCGCAGGCTTGCGAGGGCGGTTTGTGTCGGGCGCTCGTGCGAGGCGAGCGCCTCGATGCTTTTCATCAGCGCCGGGATGAGGTCGTGGCGGCGTTTGAGCTGCACGTCGATCAGGGACCAGGCCTGGCGCACACGTGCGCGCAGGCCGATCAGGCCGTCGTGCACCATCCAGATCCAGCCAAGGCCCCAAAACGCGAGGCAGGCGAAGGCGAGCAGGACGCACTGAGCGGGAAGATTTGGCGGGCGATAGTCGTTGCCATGGCCGAGCCATACGCCGGCGGGAAGCGCGGCCAGGCCGAGCACCCAGGTGAACCACGACCCGACGGCGATGCCGCGCTGAATCTGCTCCTCGGTGCGACAGGACAGGATGAACTCCGCGCCGCGGGCGGAGGCGATCTCGGGAGCGACGAGGTCGGACCGCTCGCGCGCGGTGCCGAGCACGAAGAGAGGCGCGTGAAGCGGAATCGCCCGTTCGCTGAAGCAGCGGCTGCCGGTGGATCCGCTCACGCCGCCGGCCGGGCCTTTGCCGTAGTAGAGCGGGTGGCCGATGGAGACCGTTTCTTTGAAAATTCCAAGGGGCTCGATTTTGGCGCCGGCCGGGCGGATCAGCACCGCGCCGGTGTCGTCGCGCAGATAAAAATCCTGCGTGTCGCCGCCGCGCGCGACGTTGTCCCAACCGGTCTCGGTGACGGTGCGTGTTTGGGTTTTCCCGTCGGAGTCGGTGTAGGTCTCGGTCTTGGTGCGGCTCCAATGTTCATCGACGCTCCACGCGTAGTGGACGCAGGAGGCTCCGGCGAGGTAGCTGGTGAGCGGGGCCTCGCTTTCGGCGCTTCCCTTGAGTTCGACGAGGCCGATGAAGACGCCGCGGGCCTTTGAGGTAGGCAGGTCGCTGAGCAGGCGCTGGCGGCGACGCTGACGCAGGCTGAACCAAAGGCAGAGAAGCGAGACGAGTCCGCCGATGATCGGGCCGGCGGGATGGAGGTCGTTCACGCGCCGAGAAATGCGTGGGACAGGTCGGGCGGTCGAGCGAGAAGCGGAGGGCCGTCGGAGGCGAGGAAGCGGAATAGCGAGCTGGAAGCTCGCTCCACGTTACGCGGCGAGGCCGGCGGCGAGGGCGAGGGCGCTGCGGGCGCGGTTGAGGATGTAGAGGTGATAGCCCGGAGCGCCGTTCGCGAGGAGGTCGCGAATCTGGTCGAGCGCCCAGTCGACACCGATGAACTCCACGACGTCGGGGTCCTCGCTCGCGACCTCGAGGCGGCGAAGGAGCGCGGCGGGAAGCACGGAGCCGGAAAGCGTGGCGATGCGCTGAATTTGTTTCAGCGAGAGCACGGGCATGATGCCGGGCACGATGGGCACGGTGACACCGCGGGCGCGGCATTTCTCGACGAAGCGGTGGTAGATGGCGTTGTCGAAAAAGAGCTGGGTGGTGACAAAGGCGGCGCCGGCGTCGACCTTGCGTTTGAGCGCGTCCAGGTCGGCGTCGAGCGACACGGCTTCGGGGTGCTTTTCCGGGTAGCCGCCGACGCCGAGGCAGAAGTCGGGATGGCGGGCCTTCAGGAGGGCGACGAGTTCGTTGGCGTAGCGCAGGCCGTCGGGGGCGGGCGTGAAGGTGGTCGAGCCCTTGGGTGGGTCGCCGCGCAGGGTCATGATGTTGCGGTAGCCTTGGGCATGGAGCTGGTCGGCGACGGCGTTCAACTCGGCGCGGCTATGGCCCACGCAGGTGAGGTGGGGCATGACGGTATAGCCGAGTTCGTCCTTCAGGATCGCGGACACTTGCGCGGTGCGGTCGCGCGTGGTGCCGCCGGCGCCGTAGGTCACGGAAACGAAGTCCCACGGCACGCGTTTGAGCGCGGTCGCGGTCGCGCGCAGCGCGGCGACGCCGGCCTCGTCCTTGGGCGGGAAAAACTCAAGGGAGCGGAGCGGGCGGCTCTCCGCGAAAAGGGCGGAGATTGGACGGTCAGCGCGGGGAGTGGAGGCGGGGGCTGCGGGGGAAGCGGACATGGCGACGGGACGGAAACTTTGACCGCGGATTACGGCGAAGGACGCGGATCGAAGGCAAGAAACATATCAATAAATCTGTATATGTTGATTTAAGTATTCCAATCCTGCCGTCTGTGTAACCCATACGGTTACACAGGATCTAGGGCCAAGGAGCTACGGTGATTGGTTGAAATCAACCGAACTTAAGGAGCTCGCGGCTGAGGAAGGCGGTTTGGGCGGCGGCGAGTTCGCGGATGCCTTTTTGGGCGAGGGCGAGGAGCTGGGTGAACTCTTCGCCGCTGAAGGTCGCTTCTTCGC
>CBIHRE010000005.1:0-26715 GCA_966212385.1 uncultured Akkermansia sp.
CCGGGCACTCCCGTCAACTCTTAAACACGTAACACACCATGCAACCCACCTTCCGCCCGCACAAAAAGAAACGCGCCCGCAAGATCGGCTTCCGCGCCCGCAACGCCACCAAAGGCGGCCGCAAAGTCCTCGCCGCTCGTCGCGCGAAGGGCCGCAAGCGCCTCACCGTCGTCTAAGACCCCGGGCCGGGCCAGCCCCGGCTCCACGGCCTAGACGCCATGCGCTTTCGCGCCGACCAACACCTGCGTCGGGCGTCCGATTTTAACCACGTCCGCACCCAAGGGCGCCGCTTCGATTGCGGCGCCTTTGTGCTTTATTACGCCCCGCGCGCACCCGCGCCCCTTCGCCCGGCCGATGAAGCCGGCCCACCCGCTTCCGCTTCGGCGGAGCCCTGCGCCACGGTGCCGGCCCCCGCCACCGCGAGCGCAGCCGCCAAGGAGCCGGAAACATTCGCCCGCGCCGGCTTTGTCGCCTCGCGCTCCGCGGTCGGCAACGCCGTCGCCCGCGCCCGCGCCAAGCGCCGGCTCCGCGAAGGGTTCCGCGCCCACCAACTCGCGTTTCCGCCGGGCGTGGACCTCGTGTTCGTGGCGCGGCGCTCCCTCAATGGGCTTGAACCGGCCGCGCTCGACCAAAGATTTCTCGATCTTTGCCATAAGCTTTTCCCGCGCCGTGCCTCCTGAACCCGCCAGCCGCCCCACTCCTTTTCCGGCTTCCTCGCCGGGCATGGTCGCGCGCGTGCTGATGGCCGGCGTGCGCGGTTACCAAGTCCTGATCTCCCCCGCCCTCCACACGCTGGCCGGCCCCGGTTGCGGATGCCGCTTCACCCCCTCCTGCTCGCACTACGCGCTCGAGGCGCTGGCCCTGCACGGACCGCTGCGCGGCACAAAACTCGCCACCCGCCGCCTGCTTCGCTGTCACCCTTGGAGCGCGAGCGGCCAAGATCCGGTGCCCCCGTCGCAAATCGTTTCCGGCTGACCGCGATCGGCCAAAGCCAGCCCTCCCCCCTTTACTCAATGGATAAGAAGAACCTCACCCTCGGCATCGTCTTTATCGTCGCCGCCTTCGCGACTCTGGTCGTCGGCTCGCGACTGCAGCCGCCCCCCGCGCCGGCGCCCGCCGCCCCCGCGGCCGCGACAGACGCCGCAGGCGCCCCGGCCGCGACGCCCGAAAGCCCGGCGCTCTCCGCCAGCCCCGCCGCCACGCCGAACGCCGCTTTCGCCGCCCTCAGCGAAACCCGCGCCGACGCCGAAACCACCTCCCTCGCCAACGAGTTTGTCACCGTCCGCTTCACCGATTTCGGCGGCGCCATCCAGGACGTCGCGTTCAAAAAATACCCCGCCGTCCAAGGTTCGCCCGAATCCTTCGTTTTCAACCAACGCCACGCCGCCCCCATCCTCGCCCTCGGCGAGCTCAAGGGCCTGGGCCAGGAAACCCGTTTCCAGCGCGTCTCCGCCACCGAACGCGAAGTCGTTTACCGCGCCGTCTTCGAAAACCGCCTCGAGGTCACCCGCCGCTACCTTCTCGCCGATCCGGCCGATGCGAAGGCCGAGCCTTATCGCATCCGCCACGAGACCACGATCCGCAATCTCTCCGACGCCACGGTTCCCCTCCCCCGGCTCGTCCTCGAACTCGGCACCAGCGCCCTCGTCAGCTCCTCCGACACCGGCCTCTACCTCAACGCCGCCACCTACGACGGCGACAAAGCCGAGGTCACCGACCGCAACGCCTTCCAGCCCGGTCTCCTTTCCAAGGTCGGCGTCGGCGACGCCACGCCCAAGGCGATTCTCGAACGCTCCGGCTCCGTGGTCTGGGCCGCGGTGAAGAACCAGTTCTTCGCCAGCATCTACACCCCCGACCAGCCCGGCCAATCCGTCGCCATCCGCCGCGTCGAGCTCCCGCCCCCTTCCGGCGCCACCCGCACCGACACCGGTATCACCGCGGCCGCGCGCTTCGACCTGCCCGCCCTCGCTCCCGGCGCCACCGCCGTTCACGGCGGCCTCCTCTACGTCGGCCCCAAGGAGTATTCTCGCCTGGCCCGGTCCGACGAATTTAAGCACAACGAAGACAAGGTGATGCAGTTTGATCGCTACTTCTTCAACCGCATCTTCCTCTCCGGCGTCGTCGCCCCGCTGCTCAACAAGTTCATGGTCTGGATGCACTCCATCATCGGCAACTGGGGCCTCGCCATCGTGCTGATGACCATCGGGCTGAAGCTCATCACGCTGCCCCTCACCCTCGCCGCCTCCAAGTCCGCCAAGCGCATGGGCAAACTCTCGGAGCCGATGAAGGCCATCCGCGAGAAGTATAAGGACAACCCCCGCAAGCAGCAGGAGGCCACCATGGCGCTCTTCAAGGAGCACAAGGTCAACCCCGCCGGCGGCTGCCTCCCCATCCTGCTCACGATCCCGCTCTTCGTCGGCTTCTTCGCCATGCTCCAAGGCACGGCCGAGCTCCGTTTCCAAAATTTCCTCTGGGTGCACGACCTCTCCGCGCCCGACACCGTCTGGCGCATCGCCGGCTTCCCGCTCAACATCATGCCGCTGCTCATGGGCGCCACGATGATCTTCCAGATGCGCCTCACCCCCCAGCCCGCCACCGCCGAAGGCCCGCAGGTCATGATGATGAAGATCATGCCCTGGATCTTCACCCTCTTCTGTTACAACTTCGCCGCCGCGCTCGCGCTCTACTCCACCATCAACGGCCTCTTCACCATCATCCAGCAGCTCTTGGTGAACAAATACTCGAAGGACGAGCCCATCGGCATCTCCCCCGCCTCTCTCGCCACCCGCGGCGGCAAGGCACTCAAGAACGTCACGCCGAAAAAGTAATCGCCGCCAAAGCGACCATTCCCACGGGGCGCCGCGTTTCCGGCGCCCTTTTTTACGCCCCGCCCCCGCACCTTGCCCCGCCGGGCGGGCTCCCTCGCCCCTTGTCGCCTTTCCTTTATCCGTGCCCATCCACGAAATCCGTGGTCAATAAGCCCCCATGCCGCCCGCCTCCGCGAACCTCGACCGCCTGCTCCTCCGCCTCACGTGGGACGACCTCGACCGCGCCTACCTGCGTCGCCTGGTGGAGCTCGCCCGCGACGAAGACCTCGAAGGCGCCGGCCTTCTGAAAAAGCCCGCGCGCAGCGGCGACCGCTCCACCGCCGCCCTCGCGACCACGCCCCGCCTCGGTCGCGCCCATCTCGTCGCCCGCACGCCCCTCGTCGCCTGCGGCCTGCCCCTCCTTCCGCTCATCCTGTCCGCCTACGGCGCGCGCGCCGCCGTCCAGCCGCGCCTCCGCGACGGCGGTCGCGCCGCGACCGGCGACATCCTCGCCTCCCTCGAGGGCGATCCCCGCGTGCTCCTCGCCGCCGAGCGCGTCCTCCTCAATTTCCTCCAACGTCTCTCCGGCGTCGCCACCGCGGCCGCCGAGCATGTCGCCGCGCTCGGCCCCGGCCGCACCCGCCTCCTCGACACGCGCAAGACCACCCCCGGTTACCGCATGCTCGAGAAATACGCCGTCGCCTGCGGAGGCGCTTGGAACCACCGCCTCGGGCTCTTCGACCGCGTCATGCTGAAGGACAACCACCTCGCGCTCCTCGGCTCCGACGACGACCTCGCCGCCGCCGTCAAACGCGCCAAAAAAGCCGCGCCCGACCTCCCCGTCGAAGTCGAGGTCGACCGCCTCGACCAGATCCCGCCCGTCCTCGACGCCGGCGCGGACGTCATCCTACTCGACAATTTCCCTCCCGCGAAAATCAAGAAGGCCCTCGCCCTCATCCGCGGCCGCGCCTTCACCGAGGCCAGCGGAGGCATCACGCTCAAGAGCCTGCCCCGCTACGCCGGCCTCGGCCTCGACTTCGTCTCCACCGGCGCGCTCGTCCACAAGTCCTCCTGGGCTGACATCGGCCTCGATTGGCAAAGCTGAACCGCGCCGCCGCCTCCCCCTTTTGAGGTGGACGGGCGGGTCCCTCCGCCCGCCGCTTGTGGCGTCCACCCCGACGCGGTTCTCGGGCTAAAACGCGTCTAAACATGTTGACCGGTGGACTTTGGCGGCGCTTTGCATCTTATCCATCTCCCGTGCCCGCCCACCGCTCAGAAATCCTCATTCTCCAAGCGCTTCTCGACGCCGGCGAAGACGGCTACGTCTCGGGCGCCGGTCTCGCCAAGACCCTCGGGGTCAGCCGCGTCGCGGTCTGGCAGCATCTCGACAAACTCCGCGACCAAGGCCTCGAGGTCCTCAGCCGGCGAGCCTGCGGCTACCGGCTCGGCGCCCGCCCCGACTCCCTTCACCCCGCGCTGATCGACGCCTACCGCCGTCCCACCGAGGAATCCCCGCGCATCCACTTCTTGGATACGGTCGGAAGCACCAACGACGAGGCTTCCCGCCTTCTCGCCTCCGGCGCGCCAGCCCCCCTCGTCGTCGTCGCCCGCCGGCAGGAGAAGGGGCGCGGCCGCCTCGGTCGCGCCTGGCACAGCGCCGTCGACGGCAACCTCTACGCCAGCTTCGCCTTCCGCCCGCGCCTCGCCCCCGCGCGCATGCAGACCTTCACCCTCTGGATGGGCGTCAACGTCTGCGCCCTCGTCGCCTCCTTCTGCCGCGTCACCCCCGGGCTCAAATGGCCCAACGACCTCCTTTTCGACGGACGCAAGGCCGGCGGCATGCTCACCGAAGCCCGCATGGACGCCGATCTGATCCACGATCTCGTCTTCGGCCTCGGCCTAAATCTCCGTCCCCCGGCCGGCGGCTGGCCCGAGGAGATCGCGCACCGCGCGACCGCCCTCTCCGAGCACACCACGGCCCCGCTCGATCCCAACAAATTCGCCGCCGCGCTCGTCGGCCGCGTGCTCGACGCCTACGAACGCTTCGTCGACGGCAGCTATCAAAACAGCTTCGCCGATCTCTGGCACCGCTTCGACGTCCTGAAAAACCGCCCCGTCACCCTTCTTCAGGGCGAACGGGAGCTGCGCGGAAAAGCCATGGGCATCGACGACGAAGGCAGCTTGCTCCTGCGCCTCGAAGACGGCCGCACCGACCGCTTCCGCGCCGGCGAAGTCACCTTTTCCCGGACGCCCTGATGGAGTCAGGCTTGGGGTGGACGGGCGCGTCCCTGCGCCCGTGACTCGTGGCGAACGCGATGGGCGCCGGGACGCGCCGATCCACCACGTATCCCAAAGCCCGAGGCTCCCCGGCCTCACTCCGTCATCATCATCATGCCCTCGTCGGCGGGCTTCTCCGACGGCTCGCGCGCGGCTTTTTCCTTTTCGGCGCGTTCGCGCTCCTCCTTCGCCTTGGCGACGCGCTCCTTCATTTTTTCCGTCTCCTTTTCGGAGCGCTCCTTCTGCCAACCCAGCTTTGCCTCCACCTTTTCCTCCTCGCTGAGTTTCCCGTCCTTGTCGGTGTCATACTTCTCGAGCAACGCGGCGCGCTCGGAGCGTTCCTTTTCCCGCCGCGCCGCCTTGTCCGCCTCCCACTTGGCGCGCTCGGAATCGTCCAAGGCGCCGTCCTTGTTCTTGTCGTAACGCTTCAGGACGCTCGGCGGCACTTCGGCGGCGCCCAGCCCCGGCTCCGCCGCTCCAAGACCCACGGGGCCAAAGGCAAACAGGGAAGCGAGGACGAAGAGGAAACGAAGACGGGGAGCGTTCATGACATTCATGACGTTTCGAGGGGATCGGGGCTACGGAAACGATGACGAAAACTCAGCCCGGACGCACCACCAATCGCTGCCGGCGGGCGCCCGCCAGCCACTCGCGCGCGAACTTCGCCACGTCCTTCGCGCCCACCGCGGCGAGGCGCGCATCCGTCTCCTCCAGCGTCTCCAGAGGCAGACCCAGCAGCGTCCGCACCGCCGCCTCGCCCGCGCGCGCCGCGTTGGTCTGCAAGCGCATGCGGCGCGAGGCCTGCAAACGCGTGATCGCGCGCGCCAGCTCCTCCGCCTCGATCTCGCCCGCCGCGAGCCGCGCCACCTCGGCGTCGAACTCCGCCAGCACCTCGTTCTCCTTCCCCGGCTGCGTGCCGGCGTAGAGGTAAAACATGCCGTCCTCGACGCCCACCACGCGGCTCGCGCTCACGAAGTAGGCCAGGCCCTTCTCCTCGCGCACGCGCTCGAAAAGGCGCGCCGCCATGCCGCTGAGGATCTCGTGCAAGACCGTCGCCACCGTGTCGTCGCGATCCAGCGCGCCCGGCCCGGGAAACGCGTCGAACACCAGCGCCTGCTGGCACTCGCGCGCCTGCGCGTGCTCGGCCGCCTTCGCCGGCGTGTGACGCGCCGGACGCGCGGGCGCCGCGCCTCGCGGCAGCTTCGCGAGCCAACGCGTGAGCGCGGGCACGAGTTTCTTTTCGTCAAAATCGCCCGCCACCGCGACGAGCGTGTTGCCGCCAACGGCGAGCTTCTTCCACAGCGCGCGCAGATCCGCGGGCTTGAGCGCCTTCACGCTGTCCTGGTTGCCATGCGCGTCGAGCGCCAGCGGATGAGTGCCGAAATATTTTTCACGGGCGAGACGATGGCCCGCGCTCACCACGTCGTCCTCGTCCTGCTGCAGGTGCGCGAGCTCGGCGTCGCGCTCCACCTCGAAGTTCCGGGCGGCGCTGGCCGGCGCAAGCACGGCGTCGTGCAGCAACTCGTTCGCGAGCGCGGCGTCGCCGGGCAACACCTCGATCGCAAGGCCCACGGTGTTGTTACCCGAAAGCGGCGAGAAACTCCCGCCCACCGCCTCGATGGCGGCGGCGACCTGCGCGGCGTCTCGCTTGCCGGCATCCTTCGTGAGCATGGTCGCGAGAAGCGCGGTGGCGCCGCGTTTGCCGGGCGCCTCGTGCAGCGGGCCGCCCTCGCAGACGAGGTGGATGTGGAGATTCGGCTGACGCTCGTCGCGACGCAGGAGCAGGCGAACGCCGTTGGGCAGCGTGCGCAGCGTCCAGTCGGCGGCGGGTTTCGCCTTCGCCTGCTTCTTTTCGGTCGCGACGGCGGTTTTCGGTGCCGGATCGAGCGACACGACATTCTCGCGCGCCGGGAGGAGATACTGGCGCAGCACGCGGCGCAGGTCCGCAGGCGTGGCGGCGGCCACGCGCGCGAACCAAGTGCGGCTGAAATCGAGATCGCCCGCGACAACCTCGGCCGAGCCGAGACGCGAGGCGCGGCGCGAGACGGTTTTGCGTCCGCCGATCTCGCCGACCACGAGCTGGCGCACGGCGCGCTTCAGCTCGGCGGGCTTGAAGCCCGTGGTTTCGAGGCGTTTCAACTCGCGACGGATGGCGCGCTCGGCGGCGTCGCGTTTGTCGGGATCGGCGGTGAAAAAGAGCGCGAAGAGCCCCGCTTCGCCGGGAGACCAGTGGTGCGCGTCGATGCTGTGCACGAGGCGCTGTTTCTCGCGGAGCTGCTGCCAGAGCGGCGAGCTGTCGCCGTAGCCAATCACGACGGCGAGCAGATCGAGCAGCGGCGCGTCCGGATGCGTGAGAGCGACACTCGGCCAGGCGACCGCGCCGCGCGAGAGTTCCACCTCCGCCGTTTCGCGAAACACGCGTGGCGCGAGCTGCGGCGCCTCGGAAGGTTGATACACGGGCGCGAGCCGGCGGCGGGGCGCGGAGCCGAAGTGTTTTTCCACCGCGGCGCGCGCGGCGTCGGCGGAGATGTCGCCGGCGATGACAACGACGAGGTTGTTGGGCGCGTAGCGTTCGCGGTAGTAGGCGAGCAGTTCGTCGCGCGTGACCGCGGAGAACACGTCGCGGTGGCCGATCACCGGCTCGCGCAGCGGGTGGGTTTTGAAAACGGTTCGCGCGAGCGCGTCCCAGTGGCGGCGGTCGTGGTCGTCGTCGCCCATCGCGATCTCGCGCAGGATGACGTCGCGTTCGCGCGCCACCTCGTCGGCGGGCAAGGTGCTGCGCAGCGTCATGTCGGCGAGCAGGTCGACCGCGACCTCAAGGTGCGGCGCAGGCAGGTCGATGTAGTAGACCGTGCGGTCGTAGGTCGTGTAGGCGTTGATCTGTCCGCCGTGGGCCTGGACGGTGGCGGAGATTTCACGGCCCGCACGTTTCTCGGTGCCCTTGAAAAGCAGATGCTCGAGGTAATGCGAGAGGCCGGCGCCGAGGAGCGCGCCCTCGTGCTGGCTGCCGGTCTTTACCCAGACCTGGACGGAGGCGACGGGCGCGGCGTCGTCGGGCTGGACGAGCAGGACGAGGCCGTTGGGCAACTCCGTGCGATGCACGGGCTGGGACCAGAGACGTTCGAGCAGACGACGATCGGCGGGGGCGAGCAGGGATGGCATCCGCGCTACGCTGAATGACGAACGACCAATGTCCAACGACCAATGACGGCTACCGTGCCGAGGCGACCACCGGGCCGGGCACGTAGTCGGGGCGCGATTGACCGTCCGGGTTCCAACGGCGGACGACGCCCACGGGGCGGTCGGCGACCAGCGTCATCTCGACGGCGAGCTGGCCGTTTTCGTGCCACTCGCGGTAGACGCCCTGGAGGCGGCCGTCCTGGATCTCCGCTTCGGAGCGGCGGTTTCCGTTTTTATACCAACGGGTGCGCACGCCATGGCTGCGGCCATTGACGAAGCTCTCGTGCACCTCGGGTTCGCCGGTGTCATACCAGCCGAGCGAAAGCCCGTGCGCGAGGCCGTCGCGAATCTGGATGCGCGCCCGGATCGCGGTGCTCGAGTAACGCTCCACCAAGGTGCCGGTAAAACGCTCGCCGGTGTCTATGCGGTGAAGGCGTCCGTCGCGGAGTTCGAGCGCGTCGCGCAACAGCTCGTCGGGCGCGAGCACCGGCGTGGGTTTCGCCAAGGGAGCGACGGAGGTCGTCGAGACGGGGGACGGCTGCGCGGGCCGGTGCGCGCGAAAAAACGCCAAGCCGAGGCCGATCACGGCCACGGCGCAGGAGCTGTAGAGCAGCTTCATGCGGCAATCGCGGCGCTTCTGCAGCCGACGCAGTCGAGCGGCGCGCAGCGGGCTGGGGAGCGGTTCGTTACTGGACATGGAGGCGGAAGAAACGACGGCCGCCGGCGCCGAGCGGCGCGTAGACATCGAGCACGCGGGTATCGGTCGCGGTGTAGGTGGCGCCGGCCGCGCCGCCGGAGGTGAGCGCGAAGGTTTGCGAGGTCCAATTCGCCAGATCGGCCGAGGAGCTGATCGTGTAGGAGCGGCCTTTGATGGCGAGGAACTGGAGACGCGCGAAGCCGTTGGCGACGCCGAGGATCTCGAGGCTGAGGCCGTCGGCCGAGTCGAAGGCGTAGGTGCCGGCGATGTATTCGGAGAGGTTGCTCAAGCCGTCGCCGTCGGCGTCGTCGCCGGGGCGCACGTCGGCAAGCGAGGCGAGGCGGCCGCTGGGATCGGAGTAGATGAGTTCCCACTCCCAGGCGTCGGGGAGGCCGTCGCCGTCGGAATCTACGCCGACGGTGAGATCGATGCGGCGGCGCTCGGCGGGCTTGCCCATGGTCCAGGTGCCGGTGCTGAGCTGAAGCGGGAGGTAGGAAACGCCGCCGATGACGACGCGCATCGTGAAGGGCAGCGTGGGCCGCATCGCGGTGGGCTCGTAGAGCGTCGTCGTGGTGCCGGCGTCCATCGGCACGTCGAGCGAGTAGTTGATCCCGAGGCCGAGGAGCGGATCGATCGTGGTGCGGGCTTTTTCCACGTTGTCGGAGCCGTAGAGGATGACCGCGATCGTCGGCTGCTCGTAGGGGTTGCCGAAGCCGTCGCGCACGACGCCGTAGATCGTGTGCGGCGGCGCGGGCGGATAGGCGCGGGCGGCGGTGGAGAACAGCAGGGCGAGACCGGCGAGGAGGCCGGCGCCCGCGATGGGTTTAGTTGCCGGCATGGGAGTAGGTTTCGAAGTATATCTGGATGTCCTTCACGGTGTCGGTGAAGCGGGTGACGCCGACATCCGGGTTGGAGAGCAGCGTGTTGCCGGGGATGACGAGCTTCCAGCGGCTGTTCCAGACGGAGCGGCCGATGAGGCGGGAGTTGGTGTAGCCGGGCTGGTCGTAGAACGGCAGGCCGGCGGCGATGGCGCGGAAGGCCTGGTGTTTGCGCAGGACGAAGGGCGGCTCGCTGAGCGACTCGGCCGAGTAGTAGTCCGCGCGCGTGGAGAAATCCGAGCCGGCGATGTTGATCGGGAGCGGGATCGCCTGGTCCTCGACCTGCCAGCCGCGCACGACGGAGCGGTCGCCGAGCGGCGGAGCGCGCATAAAGTCGGTGCCGGCGGGAATAAGGTAAACGTAGGGCGTGGCGCTGAGGGCGTTGGGGTCGTTGAAGGCGGTGGAGGGATCGCTCGGCGAGGTGGCGCCGATGCCGTTCAAGGTGCCGCTCGTGCTCGTGGTGGTGGCCATGCCGACGTAGCCGGCGAAGGCGATGCCGCTGGAGCGGATCTTCGTCGAATAGGTCGAGGGGCTGAAGGTGGAGTCGCCGCCGGAGAGCGGGCGGCCGAAGAAATTCACGCCGTGCTGGATCGTGGTCTCGAAGGGAATGACGATGCCGGGCACGCGCTCGCCGGGCGTGGAGGTCGGCTGCATGGCGAAGCGGCGCACGTCGGGATCGGCGAGGATGTCGGGCATGACGCCGGCCTTGAGGCGGTCGCGCCATGCCTTGTCGCCGTCGGGGCCGTTCACGATGCGGAAGTTTTCCCGGCGCAGGCTGAAGGTGGTGCGGTAGCGGTCGGGGTTGTTGAAGCCGAGGCGGGTCTTGGCGACGGACCAGTCGGCGTTGAGCGCGGCGAGCACGCCGGCGAGGCCGGGGTCGCCGGTCGAGGAGGAGGTGAATTGCGGCACGCCGTTCACGACGACGCCGAGGGAGCGGGCGCGGACGATCTGCGCGAAGAAATCGGCCGCGGCGGAGTTGCCCGAGGCGTCGAGCAGGCCGGTCTCGTAGTCGTAGGTGCGGGCGGCGAGGTAGGTGTATTGCGCGGCGAGGTCGAAGAGTTGGTGATACTTTTCGAGGGCCTCGTTGCGGAAGGCGCGGTAGGCGAAGTCGCGGGTGCGCTGGCCTTGGATGAGGGCGGCGGCGCGTTTGCGGAAGGCCTCGCGCTCGGCGAGGATGCGGAGGCCCTCGGCGGAGGCGGCTTGGACGTCGCGCTGAGCCTGGTCGTAGACGCGGAGCTGCTTGTCCACGGCGGCGAGGATGACGCCGTATTGGACGATGGTCTTTCGGAGCTCGTCGCGGAGGACGAGTTGCTCCTGGGACCAGCCGATCTTCTCGATGTCGATCTCGGTCAGGCGGTCGTAGAGGGACTTGAGCTGCTCGTTGATGACGATCGTGGACTCGAGGGGGAATTGAATCGCATCGAGGCCGGCGAGCGCGCCGAGCTTGGTAAAGCCAGTGGCCCCACGAATGGGACTGAAGATGTCGGTGGCCAAACCGACCACCGTGGGAAGCGTCTTCTGCGTCTCAGTAAGCGCCGTTTCCACTACAAGCTTTCCGAAGTCGATCGCCCGAACCGCTATCGTGAGCGAGGAGTTTACGGAATCGAGCGTGCTCTGGCGGGTGTTGTTCAGCTCGAGCGCGGAAAGACGCGACTGATAGGCCGCTAGGGCGCTCGTGTAGAGCGTGAGCTGGGCGCGGAGTTCGCGGTGGAGCTGCCCGTAATCATACATGATGCCTTGGAGATCCTGGCGGGCGAGGAGCAGGTCGGAGACCGCGGTCTGCATCTTGCCGGGGCTGGCGCGTCGGCCAGTCCACGAGTCGGGCTTGCGGTATTCTCCGCTGATCTTCGAGACGGTGTATTCGATCAATGAATCCGAATCCACGCCGGGCAGGGGTGTGAGTCTTTCTTCGAAGTTTGGAAGGAACGCGCCCAGGCCGTTTATCACCGAGTAGTTGATGACGGCTGAGACATAATCGGCATCGGACGCCTGGAAGACGCCCTCTTGGTCGATGGTCAGGAAGAGGCTGTAGGTCTCGTCCTGGTCGGGGAGATTCGCGCCGGTGATGTCTTCGGTGATGTCGACATACATCGGGTGGAAAAGGTCGGGACCGGAATAGCCTTCGGGGTAGGTTTTGCCGGGGCCGATGTCGTCGGGATAGGGCGTGCCGTAGAGCTCGATGAGTCGATTGGTGAAGGCGGTTTCCTGGACGAGGATTGAGGCGCGCTGGTTGTCGAGCGAGGTCTCCTGCTGGCGGAGGGCGCGGCTGGAGCGCTCTGCGTTTTGGAAGGCGGAAACGGCATTCTGGAGCGCGCCAATGGCGCGGTCGTAGATCTGCTCGAAGGGAGGCTTGGACTGGAGCGAGGGATCGTAGTCGAAGGCGAGCGCGCCGGCGCTGAGGCCGAGGGGATTCAGGCGCGAGTCGGCTTTGTCGAGCGCGGCCTGGATGGCGGCGCCTTCGGAAGCGACGACCTTAAGCTCGGGCACGGTGGTGCGATCGATCTTCTGGATGCCCTCGTAGGCGGGATTGGGGTGGACGGCGGGGAGAAGGGACTGGGCGGTGATCCAGTTGAAGTAGGCGCCCTGGCCGGCGCGGCTGGCCCACTCGTCGGCTCCCCAATAGCGGGTGCGGCCGGTGGAGGTGTTGGTCTTGCCGTCGCGGAGGTTTTTCCAATCGGGCGTGTCGGAGGGCGAGTAGGCGCGGCGATAGCTGAGATCGACGGCGAGCTTGCCGGTGCGGGCGAGCGCGGCGGCGGCGGCGGCGAATTTGCGCTCGTCGAAGTAGTCGACCTGCACGGGCTGCCCGAGGACGAGCACGGCCTCGCTGCGGGGCGTCCAGGAGAAGTTCGGGTTTTGGAGAAGACCGTAGTAATTCGTCAGCGCGGTGAGGTAGTGGCCGTAGGCGTCGCCGTGGCCCTGCGGGTAGAGGCGCGCGGCGTCGGCGGCGTTGACCTGACCGTTTTGGTCTTGGTCGAGGATGTTGTAGTTTAGGGCGTAGATGACCTCGCCGGAGTCGATGCCGCGGGTGTAGTTCCAGACGAGGCGGTTGTAGACGGGCGCGGTGCGCGTGCCGGGCTGGAGGAAATCGTCGCGGCCGCGGACGAGGGCGAGTTCCTCCTCGAGCACGGTGGGCACGACGCCCTTGAAGGAGAACATCGCTGTGGAGACCTCGGAGAAACCGGAAGTGCCGCCGGCGTTGGGATCGATGGCGATGGTCGGGTCCGAGGCGTCGGCGTAGGCCTCGTTGCCGAGGATCATGTAGAGGTCGTTGAGGTAGCCGGCGGCGAGGAGGAGCGCGTCGTTGGCGCCGGGGTCGTTGATCGGCGGCGTGCCGTCGATGCTGAGCGAGCGGCCGCGGCGGAGGACGGTCTCGTAGATCGGGATGAGGCCGACGTCGTTGATGTTGTCGAGGGAGAGGGCGACGTCGCCTTCCCAACGAGTGCCGGCCTGGGCGACGAGGCTGACGTCGGTGTTGACCTCGAAGTTGTAGAGGTCGTTGACGCGTTGCTGGAAGGGGTTGATGCCGGCGAGGACGCGCTTGATCCAGCCCTCGGCGAGCTGGGGCTGGGTCCAGGGCGACCATCCGCCGTCGCCGGCGGGAGGCAAGTCGCGGTGGCCGGCGGCGTCGGCGGAACGCGGGCGGTAGCGGGTAATGAAATAGTTGTCGGTGAGGGTGAAGAGCGAGGAGCCCTCGATGATGTGGCGGACCTTGGCCTGCTCGGAGCCGGGGGCCTCGCCGTTGTCGGTGGAGGCGTCGTCGACGAGCAGCCACTGGGAGAGGTCGGCGGTGGAGACGAGGCCCTCGAGGCGGATGTTCGCGCGGGTGAGCGCGCCGGGGTCGTTGGTGGTGTAGACGTCGGCGCTGAGCGTGTTGGCGCCGGCGGCCTGGAGCGCGGCGGCGTCGACCTCGAAGACGAGGGGCAGCGAGGAGAGCGGCGGGAAGCTGGCGACGGTGCCTGTGTTGGCGCGGCCGGGGACCTTGTAGGCGAGCAGCTCGGTGTTGTTGAGGTAAACGGCGACGCCGGTGTTGGCGTCGAGATCGAGGCTGACGAAGAGGCGAAGCGGGCGCTGGGCGAACTCGACGGAGCGCCGCAGAACCGCGTCGGGCAGGCCGGCGGCGGGCACGGGCTCGCCGGAGAGCCGCGGCACGAAGCCGCCTCCGGCGAGATCGGCGGCGACGCCTTCGGAGGGCGCCGCGGCTCCGCGGTAGGCGGAAAGCGGAGCCTGCGGCACGGCGTAGAGCGTCCACGGGGAAACGCCTCCCGAGGGCTGCGCGGGCTGGATGGCTTGGAAGGTGAAGAGCGGGGGCGGAACGCCCTCGACCGGGCGGCCGTAGCGCCACTCGAACTCGTAATCCTGGGGGCGGCCGGCGAAATCGCCGCTGAACTGGAGCGTGAGTTTCTCGTCGAGCGGGTTGGCGGGCGCGACGACCTTTATCTCGCCGCGGTAGAGCGGCTCGGTGACGCGCAGGACGTGGAGGGACACGGGCTCGCCGGGCGGGGTGAAGGCGCGGCCGTTGCCGGTGACGAGCACGACGTAGCCATCGCCGCCGCCGGTGGCGGTGAGGGCGTAGGAGGACGCGGCGGTGTCGGAGTTGGTTATCTCGACCGGCTGGGCGGCGCCCACGGTCGCGGTGGAGTCGACCTTGTAGGTGCCGAGGCGGGCCTGGTCCTCGACGAAGGTCTCGACGCGGGCGGAGAGACCGTCGATGGCGGCGTCCCACTTCGTCTTGTCGGGATCGCCGACGGGCAGAAGGGCCTTGGCGGCGAGGAGATCGGCCGCGGAGAGGACGGACGGTTGCACGTAACTCTCGCCCAAGGCGGCGGCCTCGTAGGAACCGATGAGCACGAGGGCGCCGAGCGTGTTGCCCGTGGAGTTGGTGGTGTCCGCGGCCTCGCCGCCAAGCGTCGGGTCGAAGTAGAGGCGCTCCTTCAAGTGAGGAGGCAGGTTGCTGAAGTAGGTTTTGCCGCGCGCGCTGGTGGTGGCGATCGCGGCGGGGATGGCGGAGAGACCGCCGGCGGCGAGGGCGTAGCGCTTGGAACGTTTGTAGTCGTGCAGGATCGCGCTCTTGCGGCGGGCGGCGTAGGAGCTGGCGGCGCCATCGAGCGCGATGGATTGTTGATAGAGGATCTCGGCGCTGGTCTGGCCGAGGAGGGCGGGCAGGCCTGCCTTGGGAGCGACGAGGGTTTCGCCAAGGCGCAGCTCAGGGGCGCTCACGGGCCAGCGCGGGACGTAGGCGACAGTCTGCGCGAAGCGCTCGGTGCCGGCGCCGAAGCGGCCGCTGACGGGATCGCCGACGAAGCCCTGCTCGGGATCGGCGGGGTTCACGTAGGGTCGCAGGTAGGGCGTGAGCGTGCCGACGGGCGGCTGCGGCTCGACGCCGGGGAAATTGAAGTCCGGCTGCGTGGCGTAGAAGAAGCGCATGCCGAAGCTCGGCGGCGAAGTCTCGACGTTGCCCGCGTGCGGCCCGCGATAGACCCACGTGGCGCCCTTGCGGTCGGCGAAGGTGAACCTGCCGTAGCGCGCGAACTCTCCGGAAGGCGCGGCGCCGGCGGGTAGGTCGGCGGAGGCGCCGACCTCGACGTTGATGGTCCTGCCCTTTTCATCCAAGGGCGCGGGCAGGAGCGGAAGCGGCATGGGGCTCTGCACAATCTTCCCGGCCTCGGCGGCGTAGGTGAAATCGCCGCGTGAGAGCGAGAAGACGCGCATGGCGGGGCGTCCATCGGCGCCGGCGTAGCCGAGCAGAACGAAAGGACGCGAAGAGGTGGCGGTGTTGAGGTCGTCGCGCAGCGCCCAGACGCGGCCGCCGAGCATGAGGGCGTGTTCCTCGTTGGGATTGTAGCCGGCGGAGAGCGGGTTGTTTTGGACGTAGAGGCTGCCGGCCGCTTGAAGCGAGGGGAGATCGTCGGAGCCGGCGTTGCTCGCGAGGATGATCGGCTGCGCGGAGGCGGGCCAGCGGAGGCGGTAGCGGCCTTTCACCGCGGGCCAGTAGGTCGGGGCGAATTTGGGGCCGGGGCCGTCGCTGCGCTTATACCACCAGATCTCGAGGCGGTCTTTTCCGGGGAGGGCGTTTACGCCAAAGATCGCGCTGCGGGAGGCGGCCTCGAAGCCGGAGACGAAGGGGTCGATATAGGTGCGGACGTTGTAGGCGTCGCCGCGGGCGGCGTGGATGTAGCCGACAGTCTGGCCGGCGACGGGCGACACGATTTCCTGGCCGATATCGACGTCCTGCTCGATCACGCCGACGGCGCTGCTCAGGGTGGCGCGGACGCGCTCATACCAGACCTCGCCGTTCACGGTGTAGCGGATGAGCGCGAGCGCCTCTGGATTTTCGCCGGAGAGGCTGGCGACGAAACGGCCGCCGGAAAGCATGGCGACATCCTGCGCGGAGGGATCGTCCTGGTAGACGAGCTCGGGGTTGTTGGAGAGATCGAGCGCGACGGCGGTGGCCGTCGGATCTTCGTCGGCGTCGGGGCGAAGATAGGTGGAGTAAGCGCCGGGAGTGTCCGTCGCGGGCCAGGAGAGCTGGTATTCCGTGTAGTCGTCGGGCCAGAGGAGGCCGAGGTCGCCGCGCTCCATCCAGTAAACGAGGACTTGGTTTTCACGCACGGTCTGGCGGATCGCGTAGAGACGGCGCACCGTGCCGCCCTGCGTGTAGCGTTCGTCGAGGAAGCGCGACTCGGGAGAGGCGCCGTAGAGACCCGCGGCGACGGAGGCGTAAGGGGCGGGCTGGCCCGGGTTTTCCTCGGGCGGGCGGAGGTAGTCGCCGATATGCGCGGAGAGCTGCGTGGGACGGACCTCGCGGATGACGTTGACGATGTCGTAACCGACCTGCTGGCGGGTGCCGTCTTCGCGGGCGGCGCCGAGGTATTCGACGAAAACGCGGCCCTCGCGGTTGTAGGCGCGAATGTAGCCCTGTTGATAATACAGGGTCGGGTAGGTTTTCACCGGCGCGGCGGGATCGATGACGCCGAGCTGCCAGGGGCGTTCGGGCTCGGTGACGGTCTCGGGGAAATTGTCGGTGTAGAGGATCTTCACCTCCTGGACGAGGCCGGCGGGAATCTGCACCGGGGGGCCGTTGTAGCCGTTTTCGGTCCAGTAGAGTTTGCGCTCGGGCTTCGCGGCGGAGCTGGAGATGACGTAGCTGTTGGAGCGTTCGACGCCGGAGATCCGCTCCTTCCAGACGAGGGTGACCAGGCCGGGGCGGATGGCGTAGAGGACGCGCGCGTGCGGGCTCCAGTAGACGAAGGGGTTGTTGGCGAGATTGACCGGCTGGGGCAGGTAGAAATCCGACGTGACGGGCGCGCCCGCCCCGTCCACCTCGGGCGGGCGGATCTCGGCGCCGAGGCTGTAGGCGACGGAGCGAGCGACGGCCGGGCGGCCGAAGGCGGCGCGCTGAAGGCGCACACCCTGGCCGGAGAGGGCGACGCCGTTGGCATCGCGCGGGATGAACGAAGGCAGCAAAAGCGCGCCGCTCGTGCCGGGCGCGCCGTCGAGACCGGCGACCAACTGGCCGCCGTCGAAAAGCCGCGTGGTGGCCCAGGAGCCGTGGGCCGTGCCGGAGGTCCACTGGGCGAGGTAGGCGGGCCGCAGCGGCGACTTGAGCGCCGGCGTGAGGGGATCGAGCGGCGCGGCCGCGGGAGCTCCGGCGGCGCTGAAGCGGTTTCTAAAATCTTCCGTCTGCTGCAAGGGCTGCTGCGCGACCAGAGGCTCCACGAGACAGGCGAACAAGACGCCGATCCCGATGGCGCGCAGAGCGCGGCCGAAAGATCCGGAGCGAGCTAGGCGGAAGCGAGGCATGGGCGGCGAGGCGGAGCTGGAGGAGGCCGGAAAGGGCGCGGTGGGCGAAGGAGAACGAAACGCGCTCAGGGCCGGGCGCCCTCGACGCGGGCAAGGGCGGCTTCGAGGCGGGCAAGCCGGGTCTCGAGCGCGGCGTTGTCGGCCTCGAGTTTCTCGATCTTCGCCTGCTGGGCCTGGACCGCGCCGACGAGGTGCGGCACGAGCTTGGAGAAATCCATGTTGAGCTTGCCGTGTGCATCCACGCCGACGGCGTCGGGGACGAGGGGGCGAACTTGTTGGGCGATGAAGCCGACGTGCCGGCCCGCGGGCAAATTGCGCTCGGGGAACTCGGCGCGCCGCCATTCAAAGTCGACAGGCTCGAGGGCGAGCACGGTTTCGAGCCCGCCCGTGAAAGGCTCGATGTGGTCCTTGAGGGTGAGGTCGCAGGAGTTGACGACGGCGACGGTCTGGTCGTTGACGGTGAGGAAGAACCCGCTGCTGGTCGCGTTCTGGAAATTGATGCGAGATCCGCCGGACGGCACGCGGTAGGCGATCTGGCGAACGTCGAAGTCCGCGTTGCCGGCGCTGCTGAAGTCGAGATAGCCGATCGCCATCTCGCCCGAAGTCGGGGGGTTGGCGCCCGCTTTCAGCTCGATGCCCGGGGTGGAGATGTTGGTCGGGTCGATGCCGAGCGTGATCGACCGGTTGGCCGCGATCGAGGTCTTGTTGCCGAAGGTCTCCAGACCGTTGGTGTTGCTGACGCTCTGCACGCGGGTGCCGCCGGAGCCGGCGTTGTTTTCGGCGTCGTTGTGCGAACCGCCGACGAACCAGTTGAAACGGGCGCCGGCGCGCGAGTAGAGGGTGTTGGTCTGGACGCCGACGCCGTAGATCGTCCCATAAAGGTTGAGGATCTGGCCGGTTCGGGAGCCGAAAAAGAGGTCTCCGGTGAACTCGGTGGAGTTCGCCCACATCTTGATCGAACGAGCGAGGTCGGTGGGCCCGGCGCCGACGATATCGAGGGTATTGGGCGTGTAGGTGGCGTAGCCGATGTTGCCGTTGTTCGTTCCCTTGGTGAGGCCCTGGCCGAGCTCGACGACGTTGTTGCCGGCGACTCGAACCGGACCGGTGAAGATCGTGCCGGCCTCGGCGAAGATTTTCACCGCGCGATTGGCCGTGGTGGTGCCGGCGCCGACGATGTCGAGCGTGTTGGGCGTGTAGGTGCCGTAGCCGATGGTGCCGGCGTTGATGTTCTTCCCGCTCACCCCGGCGCCAAGCTCGATGACGTTGGCGCCCGACAAGGCGAGGCGGGTGGACGGCGTGGTGAGCGAGAGATTGCCGCTCACGGAGGTGGCGCCGAGGGAGGAGTTGCCCGAGGTCTGCGAGATCGCGCGAGCGACGTCGGCAGTGGAGGCGTTCACGGCCTTGCCGGCCGTCATCGCATAGGGGGTGGTGAGAAACTGGAGTCGCGGGCTGATCTCGCCCGCGGTCTGGTTGGGGATGATGACGGTGAGGCCGAGGTATCGGTCCTTCGAGTCGAAGAGCGTGTCGAGCGCGGGGCGGGGCTCGCTGCCGACGGCGACGCCTTCGCCAAGGCGCACGGAGAACTGGCCCTTGTCCACGGTGACGGTTTGCGACTCGGCCCAGAGGGCGGTGCCGCCGGTCGCGGTCGAGTAGACGCGAAACTGCATCGTGTAGTTCGTGGGCGTGCTGGGCGCGAGGGGGTTGCCGTTCACGTCGAGCACACGGCCTTGGTAATCGATGGCGGCGGGTGGGCCCTGGAGCGTCTGGGCGGAAATCGGCGCGGAGGCGAACAGGGCGAGGGCCGCGAGGAGAACGGGAAGGCGGTTCATAGGCGAAAAGGAGACGGGGCTCAGGGTTGGACGGTGAGTTGGGCGGCGTCGGAAACGCGGCGCAGGACGAAGGTGCCGGACACCTCGATGGACTGGGCGCGCAGGCCGGCGATGGCCTCGCGGTAGGTGCCGCCGATCACGGTGGTGCCCCAGCCCGGCTCGCCGTTGTCGACCTGCGGATCGAAAGAGAGGGTGATGTTGCGCGAGACCGTGCTCGATTCGCGTCCATCGGGCAGCGGCGACTGGAACCGCGCGTCGAGGCCGTCGTGGTCCGGGTGATACGTGTGCAGGAAGGGATTGGTCGGCGCGTTGTGCGCCAGCACCACGGGAAACACGACCGTGCCCGAGGCGCCGAGCTGGCCGGTGCCGGCCTGAACGAGATCGAGCGGAAACGCGGCGGAGGAGATGCGCGAGACGCCGGTGGTGACGTTTGGCTGCACGGTGCGGGCGACGCCGCCAGTGGGTTTGTCGACGAAGACCTTTTGCAGCAGCGTGGTCTGGCCGTTGGCCGCGCGATGCACGATGAGCCGGAGCTCGTAGCCGCCGGGGGCGTTCGCGGCCGGCACGCGCGAGGCACCGATGATTTGATCCACCTTTTCGATGCTCGCCGCGCCCACCCAGACGCCGCTCATCGCCGGCACGGTGGCGCTGACCGGCAAGTCCACGCGCGTCAGGCCGAGGGAATCGACGACCTGCAAAATCGACGCGTAACGAGCGCCCGCCGCGCCGGTCATGAGCGAGCGGGCCACACCGAGCACGAGCTCGGTTTCCTCGCCCGGAGCGAGCGTGCGCGAAAGGCCGCCGGAGGGCAGCGCGGTAAACGTGAAACGCTGCGTCTCGGGATCGCGCGGACCGCGCACGAGCACGGGAACATCGCCGGCGATCGCGGCCTGCCCTGCGGGCGGTGTGGCGGAGGCGCGCCGCGAAAGCGTGAACCCGACCGAGGCCGCGTCGGCGGCGTCCGCGACGTTTTTGACGCGCAGGGTCACGTAGGCGCGATCGGAACCGAAATCGGCCGAATCGCCCGCGAGGCTGATGCGCAGCGGCCCGTAATACTCGGAAAACGCGGCGGAGTTGACCCAGTAGGCTTTTCCGCGCTCCAACGCGGTGACCCGCACGGACGCGATGCGACGGGGGTTCTGCGGCGCCGTCTCGCTCAAGGGCCCGCCGAAATAGCCGAAGACCTCCGGCGTCGCCGACAGGGCGGGATCGAAGAGGAAGAAGCGCTCGATGTTGTTGGTCGCGCCGGTGACCGACGCCGGAACAGGGAAGCCCACGAAGTTCACGCCCGAGCTCTGGGCGACGACGCGGGGCGGCACGGGATGGCCGACGAGCGGGAGCTGGAACGCGCCGGCGTTGCTCGCGACTTTCACGAGGTAGGCCGCGTTGGGAGCGGGCTTGGAGAGCGTGGTCTCCGCCGGCTTGCCGCGGCGCCAGACGAGCCACGCGTCGCCGGCGGTCAGCGTTTCCCCCGAGCCGGTGAACTGCGTGCGCGAGACGAGCGAGTTCCACATCCAGACCTCCTCGATCTGCGGGTAGGCGGCGAGCAGGGTGTTGAAGTCGGCGTAGCCGGCGTCGATCGACATCCACACGGAGTTCCAACCCGCGACGAGGGAGTAGCGCTCCTCCGTCCACTCCGCGCGCAGCGCGTGGCTACCGACGACGCCGAACAGCAAAAGCGCGGCCGCCAGACGGCGTCCCGCGCACCGCAGGACGCGGAACCCGGAGCGGGTGTTCGAGGTCGGAGCCGAGACAAGCTGGAGAAGCGAGGGGCGCACGGGAATGCACGCCTCTTGCGCCACGGGGAAAAGCCCGCGAATCGATTGTGACGAAGCGCCAAAAACCGCTGACGAACGCCGGGAAGCGAGCCGACCGCGCGCGCCGGGTCACGGCTCGGGTGGGTCAACGCGTCGACGGGCTATAGCGTCGACGGGCGAACGGGCACGAGCGCACCCGCGCGCCTAAACAGAGGCGGATTGAGCCGCGGCTTGTTCGAACAAAGCGCGCACCGCGGCGCGATACACGCGGCCCACGGGAACGACCAAGCCGTTGCGCAGCTCCAGCTCGTGGTCGCCGTGCGGCAAGGTGCGCAACTCGCGCATCCAGTCCGCGCGGACGATATGCGCGCGGTGCACTTGCACGAAGGCGGGCGACGGCGCCAGCGCGAGCCAGTCCTTGAGCGGTCGCAACACCACGCAGGGCGGGCCTTCGCGAAGCACGACGCGGGTGTAGTTGCCCTCGGCGCTGATGCAGCCGATGTCGCTCCACGGCACCAGGCGCGAGGCGCCGGCGGCGCGGATGAGCGTGAACCCACCGGCATCGGGGCTCGCCGGCTTGGTGGCGTGGCGCCAACGTCGCAAGCTCTCGGCGAGCCGTTCCGGACGCACCGGCTTGAGCAGGTAGTCGAGGACGTTGCACTCGAAGCCGCGGACCGCGAAGCCTTCGTGCGCGGTCACGAGCACGACGCGCGGAGCGCCGCCGCCCAGCCGTTCGAGAAAATCGAAGCCGCTTTCGCCGCGCATCTGCACGTCGAGAAAAACGAGGTCGGGCCGCTCCACCGCGGTCAGCGCGAACGCCTCGGCGATATTGTCGGCCTCGCCGACAACTTCGACCGGATGCGCCGTCAGCAGGCGCCGCAGCTCGAGCCGCGCGAGCCGCTCGTCGTCGACCAAGACCACCCTCATGACGGCCTCCAGGGCATATCGAGCTGAACACGCACCCAGCCGGGATCTTTGATCACCCGCAGGGTCGCTTCGTCACCATAAACGAGCGCGAGGCGGCGACGCACGTTCTCCATGCCCACGCCCGATCCGCCGGCGACGGAAGCGATGCGCCAGCGTCCGGTGTTGGCCACCTCGACACGCAGCGTCTCGCCGACGAGGGACGCCGAGACGCGAAGACAAAACTCGCCCCGACTCTGTTCGAAACCGTGCCGCACGGCGTTCTCCACCAGCGGTTGCAGGACGAAAAACGGCACGGCCATGCCAAGCGCCGCTTCGTCTATGCGGTATTCGACACGCAGGGCGTCGCCGTGCCGCATCTGCTGCATGGAGAGGTAATGGCGCGCGCAGCGGAGCTCCTCGCCAAGCGGCACGCGATCGGCGTCGCGGTTGACCAGCGTGGAGCGGAAATACTCGGAAAGCTCGGTGATCATGTCGCGGGAGGCCTCGGACGAGACGGCGCGGATCGAGTTGAGGCTGTTGAAAAGAAAGTGCGGCTCGACCTGGTAACGCAGGGCATCGAGCCGGGCGCGCTCCTCGCTCCGGCGGGCCTCGAAAAGCTTTTCCTGCTCGGCACGCAGACGGGCCTCGGCCTCGTGGCGCGAGCCGGTGAGCGTCGCGAGCAGAAGTCCGCTCGCCCCGAGCACGAAGCCGTAGCTCTGCAGAAACCAAAGCGTGGCCGGAACCTTTTGCGGATCCATCGCGGGCGCGTGAACCACGACCGAGGCATACATGAGCGCCATCACCCACAGCAGCGCGCCGGCGGTCTCCGCCAGCCCGAAACGCAAGGCGGCGTATAGAACGAACGGATACACGAGGAAGGCCTGGTTGACCCCGCCGCCCGCCCGGAACACCGCGTGAAAGGCGAACCAGCCCGCGACGATCCCGAAGCCTAGCCAGAGCGCCAGCTCGCGCGACCAACGGCGGCGCCGACCCGATTCGCGCCCCGCCAGGAGCAGAAAGGGCGCGATCAGCACGATGCTCGTGGCGTTGGCGAAGCTCCATACGCCCACGGCCGGCAGGTATTCCTCCGCCGGCAGGCGGCCCTGCATGACGAGGGTCGCCGCCCCGGGCAGGGAGCTGCACAGGGGCGCGAAGAGCGCCGCGACGATGAACACCAAGGCGGCGCGCACAGAGCCGAGAGGCGCGGTCCGCGCGCCCGCCCAGCCGAGCGCCGCCACGAAGGCGGCCGCCTCCCCGAGATTGCCGAGGGAGTTTATCGCGCTCGGCATCCATGGCCGCCCGAGAAGGAGCTGGCTGAAAAACGCGCCGAGCACCACGGCGGGCCACGCGCGCAAGCCCAGCCGCAGCATGCCCGCGACATTTATCGCCGTCGCCGGCCAGAACAGCATCTCGGTGCCCGCGCTCAGCCCGTTCGGCCAAAGCCAGCCGCCGAGCGCCATCGGGGCGAGCGCGCTGAGAAAGGAAGCGACCGCAAACAAGACCAGTCCGCCCCATCGCACACCGGTCGTCTTCTCGACAGGGCGAACGAGTTCGCCGACCTCGGGCGCGAACGCCGCCGCGCCCCGCGAGGGGAAAAAAGCCAATCGCTTTAGCGTCGGGCGAAACATAGCTTCGGCTCCCCAGCGTGGAATCGCGAAGCGCCCGGCGCCGCCACGGAACCCCGTGCGACCCGGACCATCTTCCCCACCGAAACTGCGCTAAAATAGACCATTCGACGCGGAACGAACGGCTCCATTTCATGGTCGCGCGTGCGGCGTGGGCAATTCCGTGCCTAGGGTGTTTCGCCCCGGCGGGTGTTCTTATGCCTTTTTTACCCGGCCCGTCCCTCGCGTAACAAGAATGGCAAAGAGCGCCGGCGAGCCGGCAAAACTCGCACAGACACTTCAGCCCATTTGCAGATAAACTTCACGCGCTGCACACGCCTCCCGACCATGACCCGACCACAACCGCCACCCGATTGCGCCGACTAGTCAGTCGGTTTCCGCAAAACTGGGCAGCGGCAAGCGGCGCGCCACCGGCCGGAACGGGCGCTCGAAGGCCTCATCGAAGAGATAAACGTCCGCGAAATCCTCCCGGCGATCGGAGTCCGTCTTACTGAAGACGTTATAATCGATAAAATTATAAACGATGTCGCCGAAATGAAGCGTTTCGTGGATCCCCCAGGTATTGAGCACGGTCTTGGCCAAGGGGCCGAACTGCTCGAGGGCGTAATCGCGCAAACCTTCGGCAAGTTCGCGGCCGGTGACGTGACGCGACACGCGGGCGCGGGCGGCATCGCGTTTTTTCAGCTCCTTGACCGAGTGTTCGAGACCATCACGCACAAAGAAATAGGCCTGCCGATCAAAGCGGGGGTCCTCCTTGCGGATCAGGGAGATGATCTCGTTGACGTCGATTTCGGGCATCTGACGGAAACAGAAGACATGGGCGCTCCTTGCGCAATCCCGCGCTGGCGAAGTCTCCGCCCGGGAGCTTTCTCCCGTAATACTACCCAGCATCGTAAACCCTTTACAGTTTGTGTTTCGAGCCTGTGACAACAGCTTCGAAAACGCCCCTTTCCAGAAAGACACCATGATTGCCTCCACACAAACGAATCACCCGCTGGCCACCGGCGGCGAATCTCCCGACCCGCATTCGCGTGTCGAGACCGCTTGCGCTCGTCTGCGCGAGGCGGGGCTTCGTATCACGCAACCGCGCATCGCCATTCTCGGCGTCCTCATCGCCCGCGGCCAGCCCTTGAGCATCGAGCAAATCCACGGCGAACTTCGCAACCGCTCCTGCGACTTGGTCACCGTTTACCGCTGCCTCGCCGCCTTTGAGGAAATCGGGCTCGTCCGCCGCTCCTTCTTCCACAACGGCACCAGCCTTTACCAGCTCAGCGACCGCAAGGAAGCCGCCTACCATGTCGTCTCCAAGGACGGCAGCGAGATCCGCTCCCTCGACACCGAGACCAGCACCCGCCTCGCCGCCGCGATCAAACAGGTCGAGGACCAGCTGAAGGCCGAAGGCTACACCGAGGTGAGCCACATCCTCGAGTTCTTCGCCAAGGCCCCCGAGGTCGCCGCCAACCGCGCCGCCCAGGTCAAGATCCCCGCCGCGCAATAAGCCGTTTTAAGGCCCCGCGATCGACCACTCTCACCGCCCCGGCTTCGCGCCAGGGCGGTTTTTTTGCGCCCGCACCCGACGGCGCGGAAACACGCCTTCGCAAAGCGCGCGACGGGCATCAGGCCACGCTGGCGAAAGCCGCCTCGGCCGCGTCCCAGTTGAGCACCTTCCAAAACGCCTGCACGTAGTCCGCGCGTTTGTTCTGGTAGGCGAGGTAGTAGGCGTGCTCCCACACATCGAGACCGATGATCGGCTGCGCGCCCTGCAGGAGCGGCGAATCCTGGTTAGCGGTGGAGATCACCTTGAGCGTCCCCTCCTGCCAAACCAGCCAGGCCCAGCCGCTGCCGAAGCGGGCCGCCGCGGCCTGCGCGAACTCCTTCTTAAAATCGTCCAGCGAGCCGAACTCTTTCGCTATCGCGGCTTGAAGCGGGCCCGCGCGATACTCGGCCGCCGGGGCGAGGATGGTCCAAAAAAAGCTGTGGTTGAGATGCCCGCCGAGCTGGTTGCGCAAAGTCGTGCGCAGCGGCTCCTCGAAAGCGTCCAGACGCGCCAGCAACTGCTCGCCCGTCAGCTCGCGCAGATCGGGCCGGGCCTCGAGCGCCTTGTTCGCCGCATTGATGTAGGCCTGATGATGCTTCGTATGGTGAATCTCCATCGTGCGCGCGTCGATGTGCGGCGCCAACGCGTCGTAGGCGTAGGGCAAAGCGGGCAGGGTGAAGGGCTGCGGCCCTCCCGCCGAAGCGGCCGGCGCCACAGACGAGGCAGGCCCCCCCGAAGCCGCGGCTTGGGCCAAAAGCGACGACCTGCCCAACCCGAGCAGCGCGGCGCCAAAACCGAGGCGCTTGAGAAGATCGCGACGAGTGAAGGAGGATGCGGCGGAAATCATAGGTGGTGAAAAAAGGGCTCGCCGCGGCCGGCGCAAACGCGGGCGACGGGTTTGCGCGATTTACCGACCTTTTCCCGCGGCGGGCGCCGTCTCCGGCGAATCCTCCGGCCCGACGGCGACACAACGGTAGCCCACTCCGTGCACCGTGAGGATGGCGCGAGGCGACTCGGGGTCCGGCTCCACTTTTTTCCGCAACTGCGCCACGTGCTGGTCCAGCGTGCGCGTGGTGCCCGAGTAGCCGAGGCCCCAGACCGCGTTGAGCAACTGGTCGCGCGTCAGCGTCTCGCCGAGATGCGCGGCGAAGACCTCCGCCAGTTTCAATTCGCGCGCGGTCAGCGCCTCGGGTTCGCGGCCGGGCAGGCGCGCCGAAAACGCGCGACGGTCGATCTCCGCCTGGCCGATGCGTAGCAGCGGAGGAAGCGCCGAGCCCGCGAGTGCGCCCGCGGCGGCGGACGAGGCCCGGCCACGACGGAGCAGCGCCTCCACTCGCGCCAGCAGCTCGCGCACGCCGAAGGGCTTCACGACATAGTCGTCGGCCCCCAGCTTCAGGCCCACGACCTTGTCCACCTCCTCGC